>CAJXMQ010000006.1 GCA_913056225.1 uncultured Micrococcales bacterium
GAAGGCAGTGGAGAGTTAACAGCTGCCGTTAGAGCCCAGCCAGCCGGAGCGGTGATTGAGCTGGATGTTTTGAGAAACGGTCAGAGATTGTCATTCACCGTTGAACTGGGAGATAGTCGAGACCTAGAATCAAACTGATGGAAACACAACTCGAAAAGCAAACTCAATTAGAGGACGGCGATCACGAGCGTTACGCTCACTACGTTCAGAAGAACAAAATCACCGAGAGTGCAGTTATGGGCACCCCTGTGTTGGCGTTGTGTGGGAAGAAATGGATTCCCGGTCGAGACCCAGAGAAGTTTCCAGTTTGCCCGGAGTGCAAAGAGATTTATCAGAAGCTCAAGAAGTAAAACTAACTTCCAGAGCTGGTTCGCCATCACTGAGGCGCTTCGCAACAGCTGGTAACTCTTGGAGGGATGACTCGAATCTTTTTCTAGCCGATTCTAAATCTGGTTTCCAGTTAGAGCCTGAGCCAAAATAATCTATTTGCAAGGGCCGGGCATTTGATTGCTCAATTTCTGAGGTAGATAATTCATCTCTCTGCGCTAGGCCATTTTCAATAATTCGGTAGGCATATTTTCTGCCTGGAAAATTTTGCTTGCCTCTTGATTTCTTTGAAACGTCCAGCCATTCGCCGTTTTCAAACTTGGACACCAATTTATAGACAAAGCTAGCCGTTGGGTGGCCAGAACCAGTAACTAGGCTTGTTCCTACGCCAAATCCATCCACCGGTGCGGCGGAGAGGCCGGCAATCGCGTCCTCATCCAAATCATTGGTAACCGTGATCTGAGTGTGAGTGGCTCCAAGTGAATCCAATTGGTTGCGAACCCGATGTGCTGATTCAGATAAGTCACCCGAATCAATTCGCACATTTCCCAACTTGCCACCGGTTGTCTCAACCGCGGTTGCCACTGCTTTTTCAACATCGAAAGTATCTAAAAGAAATGTTGTCTCATCTCCCATTGCTTCATGTTGAGCACTAAAGGCCTGAGCTTCAGATTCAAACAAGAGGGTGAAGGCATGTCCCGATGTGCCCACTGAGGGAATCTGATACCGCTTCTGGGCTAAGAGGTTGCTGGTGGCATCGAAGCCTGCAATGAAGCTAGCTCTTGCGGCTGCGACGGCTGCGTCTTCATTTGCTCTCCGAGACCCCATTTCAACCAGTTTTCTATCGCGCGCAGCAATTCGCATTCTTGCCGCAGCACTTGCAACCGCAGAATCGTAATTTAGAACTGAGAGAACAAGTGTTTCCAGAACCACACATTCGGCAAAGGTGCCAGAGATTGTCAGTACCGGCGAGTTTCCAAAGTAGGTCTCACCTTCAGAAAAACCAGTGATTTCACCTTTGAAAGTGAAATTAGCTAGCCAAGCGAGGGTTTGCGGGCTGACAATTTTTTGCTTTTCTAGAAAATCAAGTTCTGGTTTCTCAAATTTGAATTTCTGAATTTCAGGTATCAACCTTCCGGTTCCCGCAAAGACGCCAAACCTTCGGCCAGCCGGCAGATTTCTGGAAAATACTTCAAACACCACTGGTTTTGATCCAACCCCAGCCTGAATTGCCGCATCCAGCATGGTCAATTCGTAACGGTCAGTTTTCAACGCAGAGCTCATTCCAACAGGTTACACTCCGAGCCAATCAGCTAAGAAGTTTCGCCAAACAATAGACTGTCCTCGTGAATCAAGCCCCGATAGGTGTATTCGACTCTGGAGTCGGTGGGCTGACTGTTGCTCGTGCAATCATTGATCAGTTGCCACATGAGTCCATTATTTATCTTGGCGATACTGAAAATTCCCCCTACGGCACCAAGACCATCCCAGAAGTGCGGGAACTCGCTCTGAAGGTCATGGACCAACTGGTTGATATGGGCGTAAAGATGCTTGTCATTGCTTGCAATTCAGCATCATCTGCAGTCTTGAGAGACGCCAGAGAACGTTACACGGTAGGGAAAGGGATCCCGGTTGTGGAGGTAATACAACCGGCAGTCAGAAAAGCAGTCTCGACTTCAAAAAACGGCAAGGTTGGAGTAATTGGCACCAGTGCCACGATTTCATCCAAGAGTTATGACGATGCCTTCGCTGCAGCGTTGGACATCGAAATTTCATCCATGGCTTGCCCAAAGTTCGTCGAGTTTGTCGAAAGAGGAGAGACCAGCGGGGAGGATCTTTTGAAAGTTGCTCATGAGTATCTGGACCCGATGAAAAAGGATGAAATTGACACCCTCGTGCTCGGTTGCACCCACTACCCGATGCTGTCAGCTGCCATCGGGTTCGTTATGGGGGATGGAGTTAACCTTGTGAGCAGTGCGGAGGAGACCGCAAAAGATGTTTATAGGGTTTTAACTGAGCATGACTTGCTAGCCTCAAATAGTGAAAAACCTGAATACAGATTTTTAGCCACGGGAAAAAAACAGCAGTTTGAAACTTTAGCCAAGAGATTTTTGGGCCCTGAAGTTTTGGGGGTTGAAGAAATCGAAAGGAAAACCGATGCGACCAAATGACCGCGCCGACGATCAACTCAGAGACGTAGCAATCGACCTTGGTTGGAGCGAACACGCTGAAGGCTCAGCCCTGATTAATTTTGGCTCAACCAAGGTTTTGTGCACCGCGAGCTTCACCCCTGGGGTTCCAAGGTTCAAAAAGGATTCGGGTGAAGGTTGGGTAACCGCCGAGTATTCAATGCTTCCCAGAGCAACCCACGATCGAAGTGATCGCGAGAGCGTCAGAGGAAAAATGGGCGGCAGGACTCATGAGATTTCAAGGCTGATCGGCAGGGCTTTGCGCTCAGTCATTGATTTCAAATCTTTGGGCGAGAACACCATCATCATCGACTGTGATGTTTTGCAGGCCGATGGCGGAACCAGAACCGCGGCAATTACAGGGGGGTTTGTTGCCCTTGCTCAAGCAATTGACTACGGATACAAAAACAAGATGATTTCTGGGCAGTCACCCTTGATTGACACGGTGAGTGCAATTTCGGTTGGCGTTGTGGACGGCAAGTTGCTAACAGATTTGGAATACGTCGAGGATGTTCGGGCCGAGACCGACATGAATGTTGTTACTACTGGTCGGGGTTTGTTCGTGGAAGTCCAAGGAACCGCCGAAGGTGCTCCTTTTGATGATGCAGAACTGCAGGGGCTTCTGGACCTTGCTAAGAAAGCAACCGGTGAGCTGACCGAAATTCAAAAGTCAACCCTGGGCGAGATGCTCCGAGTTCGATGAAGCTTCAGCTAGCCACCGGCAATCAACACAAAATTGCCGAAGTTTCAGCGATTCTCAATCACCAATTGGACATTGATTTGGTGGGATTTGGCGATGAACCTGTTGAAAACGGAATCACCTTCTACGAAAACGCCTTGATTAAGGCCAGACATGGTTTTGAGGCCACTGGAATCCCCACAATTGCCGATGATTCAGGGATTGCCGTTGAGGTGATGGGTGGGTCACCAGGCATTCTGTCCGCCCGGTGGAGTGGTGAAAAAGATGATGAAAAGAATCGGAACCTATTGCTTGCCCAGATGTCAGACATGGATCAAAGAAGTGCAAGCTTTATTTGTTCGATTGCAATGGTTGATGAATTTGGCGAGCTTGGATTTACTGGCGTTTGGAGTGGATCGTTGGCACGCGAGAGCTCTGGCGAACAGGGCTTTGGTTACGATCCGATTTTTATCCCAGAGGGATTTTCGCAAACTGCCGCGGAACTTCCGCCTGAGGTGAAAAACTCCCTAAGCCACAGATTTCTTGCCCTAACACAGCTAGCGGAGTATCTAAAGCGCCCCCAGTAGGATTCGAACCTACGCACCCGCCTCCGGAGGGCGGTGCTCTATCCCCTGAGCTATGGGGGCGGCAGAGAAAACTCTAACATCGGAGCCATTCCGTTAGACTTAGGCCTCGACCCGAGGATTGATTTGACCCCCGAACAACTTTCAAAATTAATAGCTGATTCGTTGATGCAGCTTGCAGGCAACAATGGCTATGAACTTACCCTGCCCGACGAGATTGTGGTGGAGCGTCCAAAAAACCGTGAGCACGGAGATTGGTCTACCAATGTCGCGATGCAGCTTGCTAAACAGGCGAGGAAAAACCCGCGGGAGTTTGCCCAAGAGATAGCTGATGTGATGGCTGAATCTGACGGTGTTGATCGGCTGGAGATTGCGGGACCAGGATTTCTAAATATATTTCTCGATGCTGCCAGTGCTGCATCAATTCTTCCCGAAGTTGTTGCAGGCGGGTCTAGTTTTGGTAGCTCGGAGATGTATTCCGGTCAAAAAATGAACTTGGAATTCGTATCTGCCAACCCCACCGGTCCAATACACCTTGGTGGCACCCGTTGGGCCGCACTCGGTGATTCGCTCGCGCGGATTCTTAACTCCCAGGGGGCCGAGGTTGTCAGGGAGTATTACTTCAACGACCATGGGTCCCAGATTGACCGCTTTGCAAGATCCCTGTTTGCCAGGGCAAGTGGTGCCGAGGCCCCAGAAGATGGATACGGTGGCGAATACATATCTCAGATTGCTAACCGAATTATTGAAATTCACGGGGAAAAGATTCTTGGTTATCCAGAACATGAAGCTCTGGAGGTTTTTAGAGCAGCGGGAGTCGAGTTGATGTTTGAAGACATCAAGAAATCCCTTTCGGACTTCGGTGTTGATTTTGATGTCTATTTCCACGAAAACTCTCTTCATGAGTCTCAGGCAGTTGAGAAGGCAATAACTGAGCTTCGCAAAAACGGCCACATATTTGACAAAGAGGGCGCTGTTTGGCTGAGGTCAACCGAATTTGGCGATGACAACGATCGGGTTGTTATCAAAAGTGACGGCGACCCCGCATATATTGCGGCTGATTTGGCCTACTACCTGAACAAGAGAGAGCGTGGTTTCGACCGCGCAATCATCATGCTTGGTGCCGATCACCATGGTTATGTTCAAAGAATGATGGCAATGTGTGCGGCCTTTGGCGACACCCCCGGTGAGAATCTGGAGATCTTGATTGGCCAGATGGTGAATTTGGTCAAAGACGGGAAACCAGTGCGAATGAGCAAGCGTGCGGGCACTGTGGTGACACTTGAAGATTTGGTGGATGCAGTTGGAGTGGATGCAGCAAGATATTCGCTCACTCGATCAAGTGCGAATTCAAATTTAGATATTGATTTGGATGTCTTATCCAAAAAAACTAATGAAAATCCAGTTTTCTATGTTCAATACGCTCACGCAAGAACCATTCAGGTGGAGAACAATGCCTCCAGCTTTGGAATCTCAATTGATGAGTTTGAGCCTGGCCTTTTGGGGCATGAGACCGAGAATGCTCTAATTGCGAAGATTGTCGAATTTCCAGCCATTTTGAAAATAGCGGCGGAGAATCGTGAACCTCACAGAGTCGCTCGATACCTTGAGGAGCTCGCTGGCACGTATCACCGCTGGTACGACAACTGCCGAGTCACCCCACTTGCAGGAAAGCCAGTGGAACCCGTGCACAGCTCTAGGCTGCTATTGAATCGCGCTACCACTGTTGTTTTGGCCAACGGTCTGAGATTATTGGGTGTCAGTGCCCCGGAACGGATGTAACGTGAAAAACCCACTAGCCCCAGATTGGCTGAAAGCCCCTGAGGATCTAAATCTTTTGAATCAAAAGATTTGGCCAGAGTCTGCTGAGCGCGATGCATCGGGTGAGATCCACATCGGCGGTGTTGGCGTAAGTGAACTTGCAAGCAAATACGGAACACCTCTTTATGTGATTGATGAGGGTGAATTCCGATCGAGACTCGGTCAGCTCAATAGAGCCTTTTCTCAGCCTGCCAGGGAGCATGGTATTTCGGTGCGCATGTACTACGCAGCTAAAGCATTGCTCACCACCGATATTGCCCGCTGGGTGGAGCAAGAGGGCTATTCAATCGATGTCGCTAGCGGTGGAGAGCTGGCAGTCGCCAAGGCAGCTGGATTCGATGGATCCAAGATTGGTCTTCATGGAAATAACAAGTCCCTCAGCGAGATCAGTCGGGCTGTTGCAGCAGGTGTCAATTCAATAGTGATTGATTCCGAGCAGGAGATTGAAAGAATTGCGTCGATTGCCGAGAGTAACTCTATTGTTCAAGGTGTCAGGCTCAGGGTAAATAGCGGAGTCCACGCATCCACCCATGAGTTTTTGGCGACAGCTCGAGAAGATCAAAAATTTGGAATTCCAATTGATCAGGTCGAGCAATTAGTTAAAGTCATCCGCTCGCACCCTTCATTGAGGTTTTTGGGGCTGCACTCTCATATCGGATCCCAGATATTCGTAGTTGATGGATTTATAGAGGCTGCCAGGAGATTATTGACCCTGCATGCAAAACTTTCCGAAGTCCAAGAGGTTCCAGAACTCAATCTAGGCGGCGGTTTCGGCATTGCCTATGTTGAAAATGAGAAGCCATTGAACGCAAAAGAATTGGCTCAGAGAATTATTTCTAATGTTGTTTCCCTGTCGAATGAGCTCGGAATTCAGCCCCCAAATCTCTGCTTTGAGCCCGGCCGAGTTATTGCCGGTCCAAGTGGTGTAACCCTTTACAACGTGGGAACCATAAAAGATGTTGAAGTGCCAACCGATTCGGGGAGTGCGAATAGAAGGTACGTAGCTGTCGATGGCGGGATGAGCGATAACCTCCGCTTCGCGCTGTATGGAGCCGAATATACGAGCTCTTTAGCGACCAGATCAAGCTCAGCCGAACCTGTTTTATCCAGAGTTGTTGGCAAGCACTGCGAGAGCGGTGACATTGTGGTGAACAACACTTATCTGCCTTCTGACTTAGCAATTAATGAATTGATTGCGGTTCCAGCCACAGGCGCGTACTGCTTTTCGCTAGCATCTAACTACAACTATTTAGGTAGGCCTCCGATTGCGAGCGTTCGAGACGGTCAGTCAAAGCTTTTAGTCAGAGGCGAAACTGAGCAGGACATGCTCGCCCGCGATGAGGGTTACAGGACAGGACTAGCAGATGAGAGCTGATTATCGGCCGATCAGAATTGGCCTGCTCGGAGCCGGTTCAGTCGGATCACAAGTTTTTAAATTGATTCAAAACGATGCGCAAGAGCTAGCCCGTAGAGTCGGCGCCAAGTTGGAGATTTCTGGAGTTTTGGTTCGCTCGTTGGATGCTGACCGAGATTACGACATTCCAAAGAATTACCTAACCACGGATGCCGAGTCTGTAATTTTGGGCTCTGACATTGTGGTTGAACTAATTGGTGGAATTCAGCCGGCCCTTGATCACATTCGTATGGCACTTGAATCTGGAAGTGACGTTGTTACAGCAAATAAGGCGTTGCTGGCAAATCATGGACCAGAGATATTTGAACTTGCCGAAAGAGTCGGTGCACAGGTTTATTACGAAGCCAGTGTTGCAGGTGCTATTCCCATAATCAGACCTCTTCGCGAGTCCTTGGCTGGTGACAAGGTAACCAGAATCATGGGAATTGTGAATGGAACCACAAACTTTATTTTGGACCAGATGGAGTCAACCGGCGCAAGCTTTGAAGACTCGCTGGAAAAAGCTCAGCAGCTTGGCTATGCGGAAGCAGACCCAACCGCTGACGTTGGAGGGTTTGATGCGGCAGCTAAGGCAGCAATTCTTTCTTCTCTGGCCTTCCACACCGAGGTTCACATCGATGATGTTTACACCGAGGGAATTGAAAAAATAACTCAGCTTGACATCGAATCAGCTAAAGACGCCGGCTACACGGTGAAACTGTTGGCGGTTTGCGAGAGAGTCGGCGATGAGGCGATTGCTGCCAGGGTGCATCCAACCTTGATTCCAATTGACCACCCGCTGGCCAGCGTTAGGGGGGCCTTCAATGCGGTGTTTGTTGAAAGCGAGGCAAGCGGCGAGCTGATGTTTTATGGAGCAGGTGCTGGTGGAATCGAAACCGCAAGTGCTGTTTTGGGCGATGTTGTGATGGCAGCCAAGAGGCACCTGGGTGGCGGTTCTGGAATGAACGAGTCGAGCCATGCAGACCTAACAATCATGCCAATCGATGACATCATCACCCGCTATCAGATTTCCATGGAGGTTAGAGACCAGTCGGGCGTATTGGCCGTTATTGCGTCAATGTTTGCGGATCTCGACATCAGTGTTGAGACCTTGGAGCAAAGCCCCGTTGATACTGATGCAGACACGGTGATGTTGACCATCATCACCCACGAAACCAGTGAGAGAAGCTTGAAAAAACTCATGGAAAAGCTGAATTCAAAGGATGAGGTGGTCGAAATTAAGGGACAAATCAGAGTGGAGGGCGTATAGATGGCTAATCAGTGGCGCGGTGTTATTCGCGAATACTACGACCGCCTTAACTGGTCTGACTCTGATCCAGTAGTGACTTTGGGAGAGGGTGGAACTCCGTTGATTGACGCCCCCGCACTCGCAACGCTGTTGGATGTTGGTGAGGTTTATCTCAAATTTGAGGGAATGAACCCAACAGGCTCCTTCAAAGATCGCGGTATGACCACGGCGGTTAGCAGGGCTCTTGGCCGTGGTGCTAAAGCAGTGGTTGCCGCCTCTACTGGTAATACATCAGCTGCAGCTGCGGCCTATGCCACAAAAGCGGGCATGCAGAGTGTTGTTTTGGTCCCCAGCGGAAAAATTGCATACGGCAAGTTGAGCCAGGCGATTGCCCACAAGGCACAGATTTTGCAGGTCAAGGGAAATTTTGACGACTGCCTGAGGATTGCCAGGGAGCTGGATGAGAAGTATCCAGTGTTCCTGGTGAATTCTGTAAACCCGGATCGTCTCCAGGGACAAAAAACAGCAAGTTTTGAAATCGTGGATGTTTTAGGCAAGCAGCCTGACCTGCACGCAATGCCACTTGGCAATGCCGGAAACATCTCCGCCTACCACCTTGGCTACACCGAGGAAATCAAAGAGGGCAGGATTTCAAAATTTCCAAAGCTGTGGGGAGTTCAAGCCGAAGGCGCTGCTCCGTTTATCAAGGGTGCTCCAGTTCAAAAGCCGGAAACTATTGCCACTGCAATCAGGATTGGAAACCCTGCTAGCTGGGATTTGGCGCAGCAAGCTAAAAAGGAGACCGAAGGCAACTTCGCTTTTGCTTCGGACAAGGAACTTCTTTGGATGCACCGTTTCCTCTCTCAGGAGTGTGGAGTGTTTGTGGAACCAAGCTCGGCGGCTGGAGCGGCGGGGCTGCTCAAGCACAAGAAGCTCGGGGATCTTCCAAAGGTTGACACTGTGGTAATCACGGTCACCGGTCACGGACTGAAGGACCCTGACTGGGCCCTGAAAGACGAAAAGGGCAGAAAGATTCGACCTAAGCGAGTCAACGCCAATGCAGCCAGCGTTGCCAGTAGTTTGGGGCTTGAAAAATCATGAAGGTAAAAGTCCGCATCCCAGCAACATCGGCCAATCTTGGCCCAGGCTTTGACACGCTGGGAATCGCCTTGAATTACTACGACGAGTATCAGGTTGAGACAACTGCATCTGGTCTAGAAATAGAAGTAATCGGCGAAGGTGCGGGCGATATCCCAACGGATGAAACCAATTTAGTTTTCAAGGCACTCAGTCTCGTGTTTGAAAAAATGAATGAGACTTTGCCAGGAATCAAGCTCGTTACCACCAACAACATCCCTCACGGTCGAGGAATGGGTTCATCGGGCGCAGCTGTTGCTGGCGGAATTATGCTGGCCGCTGGACTGCTTGGAAAACAGCACACTCTGAGCGAGCAGCAGCTGTTAGATTTTGCAACTGTTTTAGAGGGGCATCCGGACAATGTGGCACCGGCCCTGTTCGGCGGAATGACAATTGCCTGGACGGATCCTGATGGACCGCACCACAAGCAGCTTTCAGTGCATAGGGGAGTGTCTCCGATTGTGATGGTGCCGCCAAATCAAATGTCCACCAAGTTGGCGAGATCCTTACAGCCAGATTCAGTCCCGCATGAAGATGCTGTTTTCAACCTCTCTCGCTCGGCACTGTTGGTTGCTGCGCTAATTTCTTCACCGGAGCTAATGCTTCCCGCAACAGAGGATAAGTTGCACCAGAACTACCGAGCCAGTGCGATGCCAGAAACCCAAGAGATAATTACCAAACTTCGAGAGCTTGGGCATCCTGCCGTGGTTAGCGGCGCTGGCCCATCGGTGTTAATTCTTGAGCCAGAGCCTGGAAAGCGTCTAGACATCCAAGCTTTTGCCGAAAAGAATTATCCGCACTGGAAGGTATTAATGTTGGCGGTTGACTCAAAAGGTGCTAGCGTAGAGGTGCACGAGGAATAGAGCGTTCGCTCACAGTGCAGTTCAACTAAATCCCTTTGATGGCGTTCTGCCGGGGAAAAGAAAGAGTCACTTAGTTCATGGAAGAAACCGAACAGAAGCAACCCGCTAGAAAAAGGGTTAGCTCAACAACAAAATCCAGCACGAAGGCGAAGACCGAATCGGCTGACGTAAAAGAGCCAGCAGAAACGAAGCCTTCGACAGCTACTAAGGCCGCGACTGAAGCTCCAAAAGAGGACAAGTCTGAAGCGTCGGAGACGAAAAAGCAGCCTGCAAGAAGATCAAGCAAGCCCAAGACTGAGCCAAAAGAGAATGGCGAGAAGTCCGAGTCAGCGAAGGCAGAATCTTCAAAGTCAGATGATTCAAAATCAGAGTCAGGCAAATCAGAGTCTTCAAACGAAGAGAGGTCAAACTCCTCATCCGACCAGTCCGACCGCGAGCGCGACGACAACAACGGAGATCGTCGTGGCAACAATCGCAACAGGCGCAACCGCTATCGCGACCGTCGCCGTGGAGGCGAGGATGCTGAGCCAGAGATTAGTGAAGACGATGAGCTAATCCAAGTTGCAGGAATTCTCGATGTTTTGGACAACTACGCATTCCTAAGAACCAGCGGGTACCTGCCTGGTGAGAACGACGTATACGTTTCGCTGGGTCAGGTCAAGAAAAATGGTCTTCGAAAGGGTGACGCGGTTGTTGGTGTGATCAAGGCACCAAAAGAGGGCGAGCAGCCCAACTCCAGGCAAAAATTTAACGCACTAGCAAGAGTCGACTCAATCAACGGTCAGGTCGTGGCTGAAATCACCGAGCGAGTTGACTTTTCTAAACTGACGCCTCTGTACCCAGATGCAAGACTTCGCCTGGAAACGGATTCCAAAAAAATCGCCACCAGAATCATTGATTTGGTAGCACCAATTGGAAAAGGTCAGCGAGGACTAATTGTTTCTCCTCCAAAAGCGGGTAAGACACTGATTTTGCAGGCAATAGCTAATTCCATCAGCGTAAACAACCCTGAAGTTCACCTCATGGTTGTTTTGGTTGATGAGCGACCTGAAGAGGTCACCGACATGCAGAGAACTGTCAATGGAGAGGTAATTGCCTCTACTTTCGATCGTCCTGCCGACGACCATACAACCGTTGCAGAGCTTGCCATTGAAAGGGCAAAGCGCTTGGTAGAGATGGGTCATGATGTTGTTGTCTTGCTTGACTCAATCACCAGATTGGGTCGTGCCTACAACCTGAGCGCCCCAGCCAGCGGAAGAATCCTCTCTGGAGGTGTTGACTCCTCAGCACTTTACCCACCGAAAAAGTTCTTTGGTGCGGCCAGAAACATTGAAAACGGCGGATCACTTACCATTCTTGCCACCGCGCTGGTTGAGACCGGCTCAAAGATGGACGAGGTTATCTTCGAGGAGTTCAAGGGAACTGGAAACATGGAGCTAAGGCTTTCCCGAGCTTTGGCAGACAAGCGCATATTCCCAGCGGTTGACATCAACGCCAGCGGAACCAGGCGCGAGGAGATGTTGATGAGTCCTCAGGAAACCAAGATTATTTGGAAGCTTCGACGCGCACTGGCTGGGCTTGAGCAGCAACAAGCGCTGGAATTGGTTATGACTAGGTTGAAAGACACCCAGTCAAACGTCGAGTTCCTGCTTCAGCTTGAAAAATCTATGCCAGTACCAGCTGATAGCGAATCGGAGTAATCATGTTCGACTCCTTGCAGGCGCTGCGGGAGGAGCACGCCGATTTACAGAAGCAGTTAGCTGACCCCTCGATTCATGCCAACCCAGGTCTGAGCAAAAAATTGAATCGAAGGTATGCGGAGCTGAACTCAATCATCGAAGCCGAGGATCAGGTCCGCATGATTGAGGCTGACATTGAAGCCGGCGCTGAATTGGCTGCCGAGGATGACAGTTTCAAGCAAGAGCTGGAAAAGAACAAAGAATCCCTGGTCGTGGCCGAGGAAAAACTCAGAAGATTGCTAATTCCGAGGGACCCAGATGACGCCCGTGACGTGATCATGGAGATCAAAGCCGGTGAAGGTGGGGCTGAATCCGCCCTGTTCGCAGCCGATCTGTTGAGAATGTATTCTCACTTCGCGACCTCTAAGGGCTGGAAGGCAGAAATCCTGGACAAAAACGAGAGCGACCTCGGTGGAATTAAGGATTGCCAGATTGCCATTAAGGGCAATTCCAGCGAACCAGCTAAGGGTGTTTGGGCGCAGTTGAAGTACGAGGGTGGTGTTCATCGAGTTCAGCGAGTTCCAGTGACGGAAACACAGGGCCGTATTCACACCTCCGCTGCGGGAGTGTTGGTATTTCCAGAGGTAGATGAACCCGAGGAAGTTGACATTAGTCAAAACGATTTGAGAATTGACGTGTTCCGCTCATCTGGACCAGGCGGTCAGAGCGTAAACACGACAGATTCAGCCGTTCGAATCACCCACCTACCCACAGGGATTGTGGTGAGCATGCAGAATGAGAAATCGCAGCTACAGAACCGTGAAGTTGCCATGCGCGTGCTTAGAGCTCGATTGTTGGCCAAAAAACAAGAGGCGCTTGAAGAAGAGCAGTCTGCGGCAAGAAAGTCACAGGTTAGAACCGTTGACCGCTCCGAGCGCATTAGAACTTATAACTTTCCAGAAAACCGAATTGCCGATCACCGCACCGGCTACAAGGCTTATAACTTGGATCAGGTAATGGACGGTGCCTTGCAGCCAGTAATTGACTCGGCTATCGAATCTGACGAGCAGGCAAGGATTTCCGCTATTTCAGGGACTGAGCAAAAGTGAATCCTTCGCAATTAGTTGCGAAGTTGTCAAAAAGTTTTTCAGACGCAGGAATCACTTCTGCAGAAGCTGATTCGAGAGAGCTGATTTGCCACGTTCTATCCATCTCTAAATCAGATCTAATGTTGCTTGAACTCAAAAACGAACCAATTGGGGAGACCAGTTTGAGCGAGATACTGCAACTGGCAAGCAGACGAGAACAACGAGTTCCCCTTCAGCATCTGACGGGAATTAGTTTTTTTAGAAACCTTGAACTCATGGTCGGCCCAGGAGTTTTTGTTCCCAGGCCGGAAACCGAATCATTGGTAGAGCTTGCACTCGCCTTGCAGCTCCCCGAAAAGACTTCTTTGGAAGTTGGAACCGGGAGTGGTGCAATTTCGATAGCTTTGAACCTTGAGGCTGGGTTTGATGCAACTGCAATCGAGGTTTCACCTGAGGCCGCCAGCTGGGCCGAGAAAAACATTTCTCACTCGGATTCAAATGTGAAACTAGAGATAAAAGATTTCAATTTCTTTTCCACAGACCGAAAATTCGGTCTGTTGATTTCAAACCCTCCATACATACCTGCCTCGGCAATTCCAGTTGATCCCGAGGTGAACCTGCACGACCCTGAAATAGCTTTGTATTCGGGGGAGGATGGACTTGATTTGATACGTCAGCTTGCCCAATCCAAGCATCTATTGCTGGATGGAGGAGTTTTATTGTTCGAGCATGATGAATCCCAGAGGGAGGCAATTGTTCAATTACTATTGGATACAGGCTGGCAAAACGTCAGGCATTTTCAGGACCTAAACGGCAGAGACAGATTCATTCAGGCGGTGGCATGATGCAGAGAGTATTTGACTGCTCAGACAGTTCTCAACTACTAACAGGTATGCGCCAGGCAAAACTTGCTGTTGGCCGGGGAGAGTTGATTGTTTTGCCAACAGACACTGTTTATGGAATCGGCGCTGATGCTTTCAATCCAAAGGCGGTACAGGCGCTTTTAGATGCCAAAGGACGTGGTCGAGCAACGCCACCACCAGTTTTGATTGGGTCGATTTCAACCCTTGAAGCTTTAGCAACAGATGTCCCTGAGGTAGCGACGAAACTGGCCGAGAAGTTCTGGCCAGGACCTTTGACTCTGGTTTTGCACGCTCAACCCTCGTTAACTTGGGATCTGGGAGAGACTAAGGGAACTGTCGGGCTTCGAATCCCTGATTCTCAAGAAGCGATTGCTCTACTGCAAGAAACAGGTCCGATGGCGGTTTCGAGTGCGAATTTGCACGGTCAACCCTCTGCCACCAATGCTCAACAAGCTTTTGAATATTTTGGCGACAGTGTTCCTGTTTATTTGGACGCAGGCGAGGCAGCAGTAGGAGTGGCTTCCACGATTTTGGATCTAACTAATGCTGAAAATAAGAAAATTAGAGTGCTAAGACAGGGTGCTTTGGGACTTGAAGAGATTCAGGCCGTTGCACAAGATTTCGAGTTTGAATCGGAGAGCTAGTTGCGGGCTTATCTGCTGATTACCGCCGCGGTTGCGATTAGCACGCTGTTGTTCACTTTTGTGACTTTATTTGTGGCCCGCAAATTCAATCTGCACAGACCAATTCGTAAAAGAGATCAACACCAAACGCCTGTTCCACGCATCGGCGGTGTGGCAATTTTTCTTGGTTTGCTGGTTGGGTTTGGGCTAGCTGGCACTCTGGGCTGGTTTGAATCCGTTTTTGAAGACATGGGTGTTATCTGGGCAATCATTGGATCAGCAGCCATTATCACCGTTGTTGGTTTATTAGACGACCTGATTGACATGGACTGGACACTCAAGCTTGCAGGGCAGATTCTGGCTGCGGGTCTGCTTGCCTGGCAGGGAGTTCAAATAGTTTCGCTACCAATCGGCGGTCTGGTGGTTGGAAGTTATGGTTTCAGCTTGGTAATGACGGTTTTAGTTTTGCTGGTTGTCATGAATGCCGTGAATTTTATAGACGGATTGGATGGGTTGGCTGCGGGAGTTATCGCCATTGGCACCGGAACCTTTTTTCTTTATGTTTACCTTTTGGCCCAGCAAACCTCTCCAACCAATTACTTCAACACCGCAGGACTGCTGTCGGTGATTGTTTTGGGGGCCTGTCTAGGATTTTTGCCGCTGAACTGGAGACCCGCAAAGATTTTCATGGGGGACAGTGGCGCAATGCTTTTGGGAATGTTGATGGCAACCAGCGCAATCTTGGTGACTGGTCAGATTGACCCTCTCACGGTAACCAGAAATGATTTGCTTCCAGCTCTGTTCCCATTGATTCTTCCAGTGGCGATTTTGATTCTGCCTTTGCTGGATTTACTGCTTTCCGTTCTCAGAAGACTTCGACTGGGTAAATCTCCTTTTCAGGCGGATGAGGGTCACTTACATCACCGATTGCAAGACCTGGGTCACTCACACCCGATTGCGGTTCTGGTTTTCTATATTTGGACTGCAGTGATTTCAATTACTGGTCTACTTTTCTTTTTCTTGGAGGTTACCCAGGTGCTGATTTTTGCAGGACTTGGCCTGAGCGGAGCCTTGGTGTTTACCTTGTGGCCAGTTATCGTTAGACGTTATAAAGGAGTTCAATGAGAGCCAATAACCTAGAGCAAATGTTTAATCAGGTTGCAAAATACAGCCTGTTGTTAGTCGCTGCGATTGCACTAATCGGTGGGGTGAGTGGTTTCCTGGTTGCTGGAACCAACGGCTTAGTTAGCGCACTAATTGGCGCCCTAATAGCCTTTCTGTTTTCCATACTTACCATCGCAAGCGTTTTCGTTGGCAGCAAGCTGAGCATTACTGGTTTTTATGCGGTGGTTCTAGGAGGCTGGCTTGTCAAGATTGTCTTATTTGGAATCATCTTGGTAGTTCTCAGAGGGCAGCCATTCATTGAGGGGGGTGTCTTATTTGCGACCGTGGTGGTGACGATTTTGGGCACATTGGTTGTAGACAGTTTTGCCGCCTTGAGAGCAAGAATTCCAGTAGTTGAGTAAAACTGAGAATTTAACGAGAAATCTATTGTTAGACTTGAGGAAAATCTGGCCATACGCGACCTAATACGTTGCTGACCGAAACAGGAGTACAAAGCTGTTAACTGTTTTTAGTGCGGTAGCGGGTGACGACGGATCGTTCAACCCGCCTACACTTGCCGATTTCTATCCAGAAATAATCCTGTTTGAGGGAACTCCTTTTGCCCTGAACCGAATAATGCTGGTCAGATTGCTAATCATGGTTCTGCTGATTGTTTTGTTTTGGGCTTGGGCCAGAAGATTTGACATCGCTAGAAAAACTCAGGCCTACGTGCCTGGCCGTTTTCAGCTGGTAGGTGAGATTGCGCTGAACTTTGTGAGGAAGTCCATCGCTCACGAACAGTTGGGCCAGAAAGACGGCGACCGCTTTTTACCATTGCTGGCAACAATCTTTTTTACGACCTTGGCTATGAACTTCACCGGAATCATGCCGGGTCTCAACATTGCAGCGACCAGCGTCATTGGTTTGCCGTTAGTGATGGCCGTTGCTAGCTTTGTGGTGTTTATCTATGCGGGTGTAAAAGCACACGGGGCAACTTATTTCAAGACCGCTTTATTTCCGCCGGGTGTCCCCAAGGTCATGTACATCTTGGTCACCCCGATTGAGTTTTTGTCAACTTTCATTCTTAGGCCACTAACCCTCACGGTTCGTCTGACAATGAACATGCTTGTTGGCCACTTGCTGCTGGTGTTGGCGTTCAGTGCCACGCATTACTTCTTTTTCTACACAGACGGGCTGACAGCTTTATTTGGTGTCGGAACTTTAGTCTTCGGATTTGCGGTAACGCTATTCGAAATTTTGGTTGCTATTTTGCAGGCCTACGTGTTTACGGTTCTTTCAACCGTTTACATTCAGTTGTCGCTGGCGGAGGAGCACTAATGATTTATATGTCACAAACCACAAACGGAAGGAAATCAAAGTGGATGTAACTAACATGGCAGAAATAACCGGAAACATTGCGGTTATCGGGTACGGTCTGGCAGCTGTCGGGCCTGGAATCGGTGTGGGTATGGTCGTGGGTAAAACCATTGAGTCCATGGCTCGCCAGCCAGAGCTAGCTGGAAGGCTCCAGGTAACAATGTTCCTTGGTATCGCCTTTACAGAGGCATTGGCTCTAATCGGCCTCGCTGCCGGATTCATTTTCGTATAGAACGAGGTATAGATAATGCTGAACAGGATTCTCACAGCCGAAGCAGATGAGGCACAAAACCCACTGCTTCCGGCTGACTATGACATCCTTTGGTCGGCTGTTGTCTTTTCGGTTTTGCTGGCCTTTTTCTGGTTCAAAGTTCTCCCCAGCTTCAAAGGCATGCTGGACGAAAGAGCACAGGCGATCGAGGGTCGTTTAGCAGAGGCTGAACGTGCAACTGCTGAAGCGGCCGAGCGCACCGACTCAATTGAGGCTGAACAGGAAAAGCTCAGGGCTGAAGCAAGTTCGATTCGAGAGCAGGCACGCTCTGAAGGAGCCGCAATCCTTGCCGAGATGAAAGAACAGGCTCGAGAGGAAAGCGATCGAATCTCTGAGTTGACCAAGACTCAGATTGAAGCTGAGAGACAGTCTGCAATTGAATCACTTCGCCAAGAAGTTGGAGTGATTGCGATTGATCTCGCGAGCAAGATCGTTGGCGAGAAACTTCAGGAAGACAAAGTAGCGAACAAAGTTGTTGACGATTTCTTGAAAGAAATCGAAACAGGGAGCAAGGGATAGTCGATGGCTGCAACCACCAGACAATCACTAGCTAAAGCCATGGAGTCGCTAGCTGCGGAGAAAAAAGTGAGCATAGATACCGCTCGCGAACTTTTTCATGCAGCCAGTGCCTTGGATGACTCAGTGCAGCTCAGAGGAGCACTATCAGATCCTTCCGCTGATGTTGCTCGTCGCGAGCAGCTCGCCACTGGAGCATTCAAGGGTCTATCCGCTGAGGCTTTGAAGCTAGTGCAGGTTCTGGTGAGCCTTAGATGGTCCCGCCCAAGGGATCTAGCCAAGTCTTGTGAGCAATTAGCCGTGAGTGCAGTTGCAATGCAACTGGACAAGAAAAGCTTGCAATCCGTGGGTGAAGAGCTATTCGCAGTCCAGTCCCTTGTTGATGGCAACGGGGATTTGGAGCTGGCTTTGTCCAGCACCAGGGCGAGCGTTGAGGCCAAGCAACAGCTTCTGAAAAAGCTTGTTGGCAAGCAACTCAGTGAATCAGCTGAGCTTCTTGTGATGCAGGCTGTGGGCTTTTCTCACAAAACCAGCTTCAGCCAGCTACTTGTGAATTATGGCGAGCGTTTGGCCGAGCAGGCTAAGCGCAAGGTGGCAACAATCAGTGTTGCCAGCACGCTTTCAGCCAAGCAGCAAGAGTTGTTGGAAAAACAACTAAACAAAGCATTTGATTCAGAGTTGACTTTGAACTTTGAAATCGATGAAACGATTATTGGCGGAATGCGCATCCAAATAGCTGGTGAAGTTATTGATGCAACCGTTGCAAGCAAACTTAACCAAGCAAGACTTCAGCTCAGCTGAGAGAGATAGAGAAGGAACGAAATGGCAGATCTAAAGATCAATCCAGATCAGATTCGCGATGCCCTAAAGGACTTCGTTGATAGTTATCAACCAGCCAAGGGTGGCAGAGATGAGGTCGGTTACGTAATCGACTGTGCCGACGGCATTGCCCACGTAGAAGGTCTTCCTTCAGCTATGGCAAATGAGCTCTTGAAGTTTGCCGATGGCACCCTGGGTCTTGCTCTGAACCTCGATGAGCGTGAAATCGGTGTGGTCATCCTGGGTGAGTTTGCAGGAATTGAAGAAGGCATGGAGGTGCACCGCACCGGAGAGGTTCTAAGCGCTCCGGTTGGGGACAACTTCTTGGGTCGCGTTGTTGACCCACTGGGTGAGCCAATTGACGGTTTGGGAGACATCAAAGCTGATTCTCGACGTGCCCTTGAATTGCAGGCACCCGGTGTTATGGCTCGAAAGAGTGTGCACGAGCCGCTGCAGACCGGCATCAAGGCAATTGACGCCATGATCCCAATCGGTCGCGGACAGCGTCAGCTAATTATTGGTGACCGCCAAACTGGTAAGACAGCAATTGCCGTAGATGCAATCATCAACCAGAAGGCCAACTGGGAATCAGGTGACCCCAACAAGCAGGTTCGATGCATCTATGTTGCGGTTGGTCAAAAAGGTTCAACCATTGCAGGTGTGAAGGGTGCTTTGGAAGAAGCGGGAGCGATGGAGTACACGACCATCGTCGCATCCCCTGCATCCGACCCAGCGGGATTTAAATACCTTGCCCCTTATACCGGAAGTGCAATTGGACAGCACTGGATGTATGACGGCAAGCACGTTTTGATTGTGTTTGATGACCTGTCGAAGCAGGCAGAGGCCTACCGAGCCGTTTCATTGCTTTTGAGGCGTCCACCGGGACGTGAGGCATTCCCTGGAGATGTTTTCTACCTTCACTCCAGGTTGTTGGAGCGTTGTGCGAAGCTGAATGATTCGCTTGGTTCGGGTTCGATGACTGGATTGCCAATCATCGAGACCAAGGCAAATGACGTTTCTGCCTTCATTCCGACCAACGTGATCTCCATCACCGACGGACAGATCTTCCTGCAGTCAGATTTGTTTAACTCAAACCAGCGACCAGCTATTGATGTTGGTATCTCGGTTAGCCGTGTTGGTGGTGCTGCACAGGTGAAGGGAATCAAGAAGGTTTCGGGAACATTGAAGCTGGAATTGGCTCAGTATCGATCGTTGGAAGCATTCGCTATGTTTGCCAGCGACTTGGATGCAACCAGCCGCAGGCAGCTTGCTAGAGGTGCAAGGTTGACTGAGCTTTTGAAGCAGCCCCAGTACACCCCATACCCAGTTGAGGACCAGACCGTTTCAATCTGGGCCGGTACCGGTGGTCACCTTGATGAGGTGCCAGTTCCAGACGTGTTGCGCTTTGAGCAAGAGTTTTTGGACTACCTCAGGAGAAACACCAAGGTGTTGACCACAATTGGTGAAACCGAGAAGCTCGAGGACGACACCGTAAATGAGCTAGAAAAAGAAATAGACAATTTCAAAAAGATGTTCCAGCTCGGAACCGGTGAACCATTGATTCAGGCTGGAAACGAATCAGTCCAGGCCATGGATGAAGAAGAAGTGGACCAGACAAAAATCGTCAAGGGCAAGAAATAGGAATTCAGAGGTAGCTAAATGGGAGCGCAGCTAAGGGTCTACAGGCAGAGAATCAGCTCTGCCAAGACCACTAAGAAAATCACTCGTGCAATGGAGTTGATTTCTGCTTCGCGGATTGCCAAAGCGCAACAGCGAGTGGCTGCCTCTACCCCCTACACCAAGGCCGTAACCAGGGCGGTGAGTGCAGTAGCCACTTACAGTGATGCAGACCATCCACTCACCACTCAGCCTGAAAAAATCAGGAAGACTGCCGTGGTTATTTTCACCTCGGACCGAGGGCTGGCAGGAGCTTTCAGTACCAACGTGCTCAAGGAAGCCGAACAGCTTCGCACTCTTTTGCAAGATGAGGGTAAAGAAATTGACTACTACCTGGTTGGACGGAAAGCCGTCAACTACTTCAAATTCCGCAAAAGAGAATTCAAAAAAGAGTGGATCGGATCAACTGATTTGCCCGAGTTTGAAACAGCGCAGGAGCTTGCCTCAACACTGACCGAGGCATTTTTGACTGATTATGACCAGGGAGGGGTGGAAGAAATCATTTTGGTTGGAAACCACTTCGTGTCAATGATCAGCCAAGACCCCAGAACCACTCGCCTATTGCCACTTGAGGTGGTAGAGGCCGAGGACGAAAACGAGGCAGAGCTATATCCTCTGTATGAGTTTGAGCCTGAGGTAGAGCAGGTTTTGGATGCATTACTGCCGGTGTACATCGAAAACAGAATTTTCAATGTGATGCTACAAAGTGCTGCAAGTGAGCATGCTGCCAGGCAGAAGGCCATGAAGGCCGCCACAGATAACGCAGACAAATTGATTCAAGATTTCACCAGATTGGCCAACCAGGCTCGTCAGGCTGAAATCACCCAGCAGATTTCGGAAATTGTCGGTGGTGCTGACGCACTGGGTAATACCGATCAGGACAACTAGGAAAGAGATAGAAAATGGCGAAGACCAAAAACGTAGCTAAGGGTCGCATAGCCCGAGTCACCGGTCCGGTGGTGGACATCGAGTTCCCACATGACTCTATTCCAGAGGTGTATAACGCCCTGACAACCGAGTTTGAGGTTGCTGGTGAGAAGACCACACTGACTCTTGAGGTCGCACAGCACCTTGGCGATGACGTGGTGCGCGCTATCGCATTGAAGCCAACCGATGGTTTGGTGCGAGGTCAAGAGGTAAACGACACTGGTGCACCTATTTCAGTTCCGGTTGGCGATGTCACCAAGGGTAAAGTTTTCGATGTTACCGGCGAGGTTCTAAACGCCGAAAAAGGCGAGAAGATTGAGGTCAAGGAACGTTGGCCGATTCACCGCACACCACCAAGCTTTGACCAGCTTGAAAGCAAGACCACAATGTTTGAAACAGGCATCAAGGTAATCGACTTGCTAACTCCCTATGTTCAGGGTGGAAAGATTGGTCTATTCGGTGGTGCTGGTGTTGGTAAGACGGTTTTGATTCAGGAGATGATTTACCGCGTTGCCGAGAACCACGACGGTGTGAGTGTGTTTGCCGGTGTTGGTGAGCGTACTCGTGAGGGAAATGACCTTATCGAGGAAATGACCGAGAGTGGTGTTATCGATAAAACAGCACTGGTATTCGGTCAGATGGATGAGCCACCCGGAACCCGTTTGCGCGTTGCACTTAGTGCTTTGACCATGGCTGAGTACTTCCGTGATGTGCAGCAGCAGGACGTTTTGTTGTTTATTGACAACATCTTCCGTTTCACGCAGGCAGGTTCTGAGGTGTCAACACTTTTGGGACGTATGCCTTCAGCTGTGGGTTACCAGCCAAACCTGGCTGATGAGATGGGTGTTTTGCAAGAGCGAATCACCTCAACCAGAGGTCACTCAATTACTTCATTGCAGGCAATTTACGTGCCTGCCGATGACTATACCGACCCTGCACCAGCGACTACATTTGCTCACTTGGATGCAACCACAGAGCTAAGTCGTGAAATTGCCTCCAAGGGACTATACCCAGCCGTGGATCCACTAGCTTCGACCAGCCGTATTTTGGACCCTCGCTACATTGCACAGGATCACTACGACACCGCTGTGAAGGTAAAGCAGATTCTTCAGAAGAACAAGGAACTTCAAGAAATCATCGCCATTTTGGGTGTTGAGGAGCTCAGCGAGGAAGACAAGATTACAGTTTCCAGAGCTAGAAGAATTCAGCAGTTCTTGTCTCAGAACACCTACATGGCAACCAAGTTCACCGGTGTTGCCGGTTCAACGGTTCCTCTGAAGGAAACCATTGAGGGCTTTAGCAAGATTGCTGATGGAGAGATGGACAACATCCCAGAGCAGGCCTTCTTCAACTGTGGTGGCCTTGAGGATGTTATGAAGCAGGCCGAGAAGCTTTCGAAAGACGACTAATGAGCGAAAACCAGTTGCAGGTCAACATCGTTGCCGCCGACCATGAAGTTTGGTCGGGGGAGGCGAAGCTCGTTGTTGCAAAAACCATCGTTGGTGAGATTGGTCTGATGCCAGGCCACGAACCAATGTTGGCGATTCTGGGAGCAGGCGAAATCAGAGTTAGCGGCGGCGGAAGTGACATAAAAGCAACAACCGAACTGGGTGGTTTTCTAAGCGTTGAAAACAATGAAGTTACTGTTGTTATGCGTGATGGTGGCTTAGATAGCTAGTGAGGATATTACTTCCTCCTTCGGAAACCAAAGATCTGGGTGGTAGCCATCCCTCATTGACTGAAAAGCCAATAGTGGACTCCCTGAGTTTGGCTCGCTCCGAGGTAATAGACGCTTTATTGGAGCTTTGCAAGGATGCTGACACGGCGGCAAAGGCTCTGAAGCTTGGTCCAAAGCAATTGGTTGATGTTGATAGAAATCTGGAATTGCTAAGCTCTCCAGCTATGCCTGCAATTGAGCGCTACACCGGAGTTTTATTTGACGCTCTAAAGGCTGACGGTTTGCCCAGTTCGGATCAACTGATGATTCAATCTTCTTTGTTTGGTCTTATTCCGGCTTCCACTGCGATTCCCTATTACCGACTGAGTTGGGATAGCAAGTTGCCAGGCATGAACCTGAAAAGGCACTGGCAACTAGCCCACGAAGGCTTTTTTGACGGGTTCGATTTGGTTTTGGACATGAGGTCGAAAAGCTATCAGCAGCTTGCTCCAATAGAGTCAGAAAACTCTTATGTGGTTGAAGTGTTGGTGGAATACCCAGACGGGTCAAAAAAGCCTCTAAACCACTTCAACAAGAAAGCTAAAGGAGTGTTTGCCAAACAGGCTGCAAACGCTCAAATCAGCTCAATAGATCAAGTGTTTGAAATTGCTGCTCAGGCGGGCCAGAGAGCGGAGTTAGGTGAAAACTCCCTTACCCTGATAGTCCCTGAGGGTTATTGAACCGTTTCGCTTGTTGGGGGTTGAATCACTCCTTGTTGCAGAGAAATCACCGACTCAAACCAACCTTGGTTCGTTAGCAACAGATATCCAGGAACCAGCCACCCCTTTCCGTTCGCGTCCTCCAGCAGTAAAGTTACGGTTTTAGCTGACCCGACAGTTACCTCGATTGTTTCTTGCTCAAACTCTCCCGGTTCGGGAAATGGTTCGGTCGGGATGGGTTCAGAGTCGTTGAAATCTTCTGGTGCTGCTTCCAAGATATTCTCGCTTGAAACTTGTAAATCTGACTCCATGAGGCCCTGTTCATAATTTGAGGGGGCCGGAACCCCAAACCAATAACCATCTTGAATTCGGCCAACTGCTTCAACTGGGCTTACGGTGTCATAATCACCCACATATTCAATAGTGGCCAAGTGCCCGCTTACATTAGAAATCTGGGCAGTCTGGTCCCAAGACACGTACCACTGAATAGCGGTCTCCTCACCATTAGCAGAAATAGATGCAGAAGCCTCAGCCCCCCATTGATAACGGTTGATTTCCAGATCTTGTTTTGTCCCTGGATAACCAGCCGCCGAGATTAGCTCATACGCCTGCTCTCGCAATGCTTGTTCTGAAGGAAGTTCGACAACCGGGAGTGGCCTGCACTCTTCAATAGATTCTGGGTCGGATTGCAGTATCTCCTGCTCTTCGCGCTGGTAGCACTCGTCAGGTAACCAATTTCTTTTTGATGAATAG
>CAJXMQ010000007.1 GCA_913056225.1 uncultured Micrococcales bacterium
TCCCCATCAATATATTTTTCCACCTGCTGATAACCGATTGCTGCCGATGCTGTTGTACTCAGTCTTCCACGAAGCTTCTCTGCTTCCGGAACCAAACCCATCTCCCACATATTCTCAACTCGTTTGTTGATTCTTTCTCTCAAAATTTCTCTGTCAACTTCAATTCCAAATATTTCGCAATCTCTCCAAAATCCAGGGTCTTTTTTAAACTCATCCAATCCCCTACCTCTGAGTTGATAAAGCTCCAATGCGCGAATGATGCGCCTAGTATCACCGAGCTCAATCCGTTCGGCTGACTCTGGGTCGACCTCTTGGAGTCTTGCAAGCATCGCCTCTGCGCCAGTTTCAGAAAGCTCCGCCTCTAGTTGCTCCCTCACCTGCTGATCCGTTGGGGCGAACTCCATTTTGTAAACGACAGCCTGTAGATAAAGCATCGAACCTCCAACCAAAATTGGAAGTGACCCTCTGTCAATAATCTCTGTGATTACATCACGCGCCCGCTGTTGATATTGAACGACGGTCATTTCTTGCTCTGGCTCACTCACATCAAACATATGGTGAGGGATTTGTTCTCTTTGTTCTAGCGGAAGTTTGGCGGTGGCAATATCCATTTCCGAATAAAGTTGCATCGAATCAGCATTCACGATTTCTGGAGAGTATCCAAGCTTCGATAGTTGCTTTGCCAGTTCTATTGATATCGCTGTTTTGCCGCTGGCGGTCGGGCCCAGCAGTACTAGGTAATCAGCCACGGATCGGCAGGCTTGGCATCCCCAGCGAGACCGATCCTGGAATACCAGTTGAACAGGTTTCTAGCTGACTGCGGTCCCAAGCATCACCAGCAGTGGTTCTTCTAACTGAGTAGGACTGCGAATCAGAGATTAGAAAATGAGGACCATTATCTGTGACCTCCACCGTTACCACATCACCCGGTCTTGGGATTTCTCCGTTTTCGGGTACCGTGAAGTGAACCAGCCTGTTGTCCTTGGCCCTTCCGCTCAGGCGCATGGTTGCACTGTCCTTACGACCCTCGCCATTGGCAACCAAAACCTCAACGGTTTTGCCTATCTGTAAGCGGTTTTCTTCCTCAGAGATTGTATTTACAAGCTTCAGCAGCCGCTCATATCGCTCCTGCACAACCTCCTTAGGGAGTTGGTCCGGCATTTCTGCTGCAGGAGTTCCAGGACGCTTTGAATACTGGAAGGTGTATGCGCTTGCAAACCTGGCCTGTCTAACAACTTCCATGGTTTGTTCAAAATCCTCTTCGGTCTCGCCGGGGAAACCGACAATGATGTCGGTGGTTATAGCCGCATCAGGCATGGCCTCACGAACTCTTTCTAAAATGCCAAGGTATTTTTTACTCCGGTAACTGCGCCGCATATCTTTCAGCACCTTGTCGCTTCCGCTTTGCAGCGGCATGTGTAGCTGAGGCATGACATTCTCAGTCTCTGCCATGGCCCAAATCACATCATCCGTGAAGGCTGCTGGGTGAGGAGAGGTGAACCTCACACGCTCCAAGCCCTGAATCTCGCCTGCAGCACGAAGCAATTTGCCAAAAGCTTGCTTATCGCCAAACTCAACACCGTAGGTATTCACATTTTGACCCAGCAGTGTTACCTCTATCGCACCGTCATCAACCAAAGCTTGCAGTTCGTTCAGGACTTCCCCAGGCCTACGGTCTTTTTCCTTTCCGCGCAATGACGGAACGATGCAAAAAGTGCAGGTGTTGTTACAGCCCACTGAAATCGAAACCCAGCCGGAGTAGGTGTTGTCGCGCTTTGTCGGCAAGGTTGAAGGAAATACCTCCAAAGCCTCTAAAAGCTCCACTTCCGCTTCTTGGTTGTGTCGAGCGCGATTCAACAGCGTGGGAAGCGAGCCCATGTTGTGGGTTCCGAAAACTACATCGACCCAGGGTGCTTTTTCAACAATCTTGTGTTGGTCTTTTTGAGCCAAACAACCACCAACCGCAATCTGCATGTTTGGGTTGTCTTTTTTCTTGGGGGCAAGCTGACCCAGTACACCGTAGAGACGGTTGTCTGCATTTTCCCTAACCGCACAGGTGTTGAAAACGACAATATCTGCATCTTCATCCTGGGCTGCCTCAACGTAGCCAGCATCAGCTAGCAATCCTGAAATTCGCTCGGAATCGTGGACATTCATCTGGCACCCGTAGGTGCGAACTTGATAGCTAAGAGTGGGCATCGTTTGGCAATTTTAGGCCATCGATGGCAAAGCCGACAGCCCTGGAGCAAATTCCTGCACTAAATCCTCTGCGTTGGAGGTAACCCATTAGCCTCCTGCGGACGACTTCATCCTCTAAGTTTTTGAGGCTCCGAATTCTTTTTTCCGCAGCACGGTTTGCCAGATCCTGTTCCGAGTCATCAAGCTCTGCAGTTGCCGACGCAATCAAATCGTCATCAACACCCTTTTTCTGAAGCTCATAACTGATTACTCGCTTTGATTTGTATTGAGACCTTCGATAGCTAACCAATGACTGTGCGGTAGCCCAATCATCAATCAGTCCAACCTCGATAAATCTCTCAATCGCCTCATCAGCAATCTCCTGAGGGATTTCTCTTTTCTCTAATATCTGCGAAAGCTCTTGAGCAGTCTTCGGCGATTTCGAGAGCTGAAAAAGTAGAACGTTTCTTGCCCTCTGCTCGAGCTTGGCTTGACTACTAGCTGGCTTTTGACTCTTCATCCCCGGCTTCCAAATCAGCCACTGGCGTTGGGGCGCCGATTCCTAGGGCGACACGAATCTTCTGCTCTATTTCATCGCTAACAGCGGGGTTTTCCATGAGGTATCTTCTTGAGTTTTCTTTACCCTGCCCCAGCTGATCGCCTTCATAGGTGTACCAGGCACCACTTTTCTTCACGATTTCATTCTCGACCGCGATATCAATTAGGGATCCTTCTCGGGAAATGCCCTCACCAAACATGATGTCAAACTCAGCTTGGCGGAAAGGTGCGGCTAGCTTATTTTTGACAACTTTTACCCGAACTCTGTTTCCGACTGAGTTCTGGGCGTCTTTGAGTGTTTCGATTCGGCGAATGTCAAGCCTCACGCTGGCGTAAAACTTCAATGCCTTTCCACCACTTGTAATCTCCGGGGAGCCAAAGAAAACTCCCACCTTTTCTCTCAGCTGGTTGATGAAGATGGCGGTGGTCTTGGTGTTGTGAACTGCACCGGTTAGTTTTCTGAGAGCCTGAGACATAAGCCTTGCTTGTAGGCCGACGTGGCTATCTCCCATCTCGCCTTCAATTTCGGCACGCGGTGTCAAGGCTGCTACAGAGTCAATCACCACAACATCCACTGAACCTGAACGGATTAGCATGTCAGCTATCTCCAGTGCCTGCTCGCCCGTGTCCGGTTGACTCACTAGCAAGTCATCAATATTCACACCGAGTGCCTGGGCGTAATTTGGGTCCAACGCGTGCTCAGCGTCAATGAAGGCGGCAACGCCACCATTACGTTGTGCACTTGCAATGGCATGCAGAGCAATAGTGGTTTTACCACTGGACTCTGGGCCGTAAACCTCAACTATTCGACCTCTAGGCAACCCACCTATGCCGAGTGCGGCGTCAAGTGCGATGGAGCCAGTAGAGATTGATTCGATAGGAGCTCTCTCCTCTGAACCCAATCGCATGATGGCACCTTTGCCAAACTGTCGATCTATTTGCGATAGCGCGGCGTCTAGCGCTTTGTCCCTGTCGGCTGCTGATGGCATTTGTTGCCCTTTCCAATTCTTTGTCACGACTCTAATTTTCCAAACCGCAATGGTTTTGTAGGCAATGCCGATTGTGGAAAATTAGTGCTTTTTAGTTATGTGAATAAACTAAGTGCTATTCGAACATAATTTCGAATATTCAAAGCGTGTCGCGCTTGTTTTTGAGTACCGGCTTTCCGGCCCAGCGAGATTTAGGTATCTCTTGAGCTCTACAAATAGCGAGCCAAATGTCCTTTGGGCTATCGCCATCAACCAATGCCTGGTTCGGAGTTTTGTCTTGCAGCTCCTGCAGATATAGGTCTCTGAGGATAATTTCTGAATAGCCTTGCCCGAATTCATCAATCATAAGATTGTGAAATTCAGATAAGCGCACGGTTTAGGTGTTAGGAATTTTCAGAAACAAGTCCGGCTTCAGATACGAACTCATCTGGGACTGTATCTGGAATGTAAACACCTTCAACTGCAGCGACTCGGTCGCTGACCTGGCGAATAATCAAAGACAGAGGTACTTCAAGTGATTCTGCTACCGACTGCAAGATCTCGCTGGAGACCTCTTTTTGGCCTCGCTCAACTTCACTCAGGTACCCCAAAGCAACACTGGCCTTACCAGCAACCTGCCTGAGGGTCATTCCCTTGTGTAGGCGGTGAGTTCTTAGAACTTCACCAATTTGTTGACGTAATAGCAATTCAACCTCCTGTTTATCAACCCTAGTTGAGCCCTGGGTCATTTTCCATCGCCGTTGCTCAAAAGTTGCTGACAGTTAGGTCAACTAAGTTACTGGCCCAGTTGTTCCCAGAGAGCCTCAATTGCTTTCTCACAGGCCTGCTCTCTAATTTGTTGCCTATCCCCCTTGAATTGATAGGAGTACACGCTTTCACCTGCAAACAGGGATATTCCTATAAAACAACTTCCCACTTCGTTATCGCCCACAGGGTCGGGGCCAGCAACACCGGTGGTTGAGATGCCAATGATTTTTTCAGCGGGCATGTTCATAACATTTGCAATTCTGGATCTAATGCCGCCAGCCATTTGTGAACTAACCTCAGCGTCAACGGCGGTTTGAGCCTGGATCAAAGACGGCGAAACTGTTGCAAAATACGACTTAAGCTCATCCTGATAAGCCACAACGCCTCCCAAAAAGACATCGCTGGCCCCAGGTATTGACACAAATTTATCTGCCAACAATCCGCCGGTGAGGCTTTCAATAACGGTGATTTTCAAACCACGCTCTCGGCAAAGCCCAATCAGCTCATCGACCAATTTGTTTCCTGAAAAAATCTAGACCCGTCCAAACGGTGACTGCGACTGCAAACCAGATTGCGCCTAGTTCTAAATACTCAATCCAGCTGCCCAAAAATTCCAACGGAGCTATCACGAGGGGAATTGCAATCGACTGGATAACGGTTTTGAACTTTCCACCTCCACTGGCTGCAATTACCCTACGTCTTGCCACCGCAAGCCTGTAAAGCGTTACAGCTAACTCTCTTGAGAGGATTATCACCGTAGGGGCCCAACCAATAAAACCAAGAGCACTCAAAGTAATCAGCGAAGCACCCAGTAAAGCCTTGTCGGCTATTGGATCGAGAAGTTGACCCGTTTTGGAAATTAGGTTTTTTCTTCTGGCGATGGCTCCGTCTAGGCCGTCAGTGGCAGCACTAATGGTGAAAAATAGGACCGCAAGCCATAACTCCCATGCACTCTCTGCCTCAATGAGCAAAAACACAACAAGCGGAATTAACAAAATACGCAATACGGTGATTGCGTTGGGTATCTGCCTAATCGCCCTCTTGCTCAATCGAATCTTCCTCAGTCTCTCCACGGAGTCTAGCCAATGCCTGAGGAAGATTATCGGGCTTAACTAAAACCTCACGCGCTTTTGAGCCCTCGCTTGGACCAACGACTTGATAACTTTCCAATAGGTCAATCAGTCTGCCAGCTTTAGCAAAACCGACGCGTAGCTTTCGTTGCAGCATGCTGGTGGAGCCAAATTGAGAATTCACAATCAACTCACATGCCTTCAAAACTAGTTCTAAGTCATCGCCAATCTCGCTATCAACCACTGCTGAAGATTGTGCCTGCAACACATCGGATCGGTAGTTGGGCTCCATCTGAGACTTGACGTGCTCCACCACTTTCTCGACCTCTTGCTCAGAAATCCAAGAGCCTTGAACTCGGATTGCTCGATTGGAACCCATGGGGTTGAACAAGGCGTCACCCTGACCGACCAATTTCTCAGCACCTGGACCATCCAAAATCACCCTAGAGTCAGTGACACTGGAAACCGAAAAAGCCAGCCGGGAAGGTACGTTGGCCTTGATCAAGCCTGTGACTACATCCACCGATGGTCTCTGTGTTGCAAGAATGAGATGAATTCCGCTGGCTCTAGCTAGCTGAGTGATTCTGACAATCGCATCTTCGACGTCTCTGGGAGAAACAATCATCAAATCCGCCAACTCATCAACAACTACCAGTAGATACGGATAGGGCTGCAGTTCACGTTTTGACCCCTCTGGCAGTTTTATTTCATCATTGGCAACCGCCAAGTTGAAATCATCAATGTGTTTGAACCCAAATTGTGCGAGGTCGTCGTATCGACTGTCCATTTCTTTGACAACCCATTGCAGGGCCTCTGCCGCTTTCTTGGGGTTGGTAATAATTGGCGTAACTAGGTGGGGAACCCCCTGATAAACCGATAACTCCACTCGCTTTGGATCCACTAACACCATTCTTACCTGCTGTGGGGTGGACCTCATCAAAACAGAGGTAATCATTGAGTTGATAAAGCTTGACTTACCCGCCCCAGTGGCTCCTGCGACCAGCAGGTGTGGCATCTTGGAGAGATTAGCCACCACATATCCACCCTCTGAATCTTTACCTAGGCCAACAGTCATTGGGTGTTTGGATTGGCTGGCGTTTTTAGAACGCAGAACATCTCCCAAAGTGACGGTTTCACGATCAGAATTTGGAATTTCTATACCAATTGCACTCTTGCCGGGAATTGGCGCCAAGATTCTTACTTCGCTCGAAGCAACTGCATAGGAGATGTTATTACTGAGCCTGGTCACTGCCTCAACCTTTACCCCAGAGCCAAGCTCAACCTCGTATGTGGTGACCGTTGGACCCCTGGTGAAACCGCTGACTCTGGCTTGAACAGAAAACTCTTTGAAAACGGCATTGATCGCATCGGCCGATTTTTGGTTGTGGTCGGTGGAGTTGCCAACCGCTTTTCCTGCCTCAAGCAATTGCATGCTGGGGAGTTGATAGGGGCCAGTTGGCTGAATTGGTTCAGACAAGAACTCCGGTTCCTGTTCGATGCTCTCCGGGATGCCAATCGGTTCGGTGGGTAGTTCCTCCTCATTAGAAACCGTTTCTGTTTCAGGCTCTGCTACTTCTTGAATTACTGGTGTTTCAAAAGCCTCTGTTGATTGCTTTTCGGTTTGCCACCAATCCGGCTTTGGCTTGGATTTGCGCTCGGGGCGACTGCCAAACATAAACTCATACAAATCCCCAAACCTGTTCACAATTTTGTTTGGAGCAGTCTTGGTCATAACCAGAACTGAAACCAGTAGTAACAGAATCAGAATTGGAACCGCACCATAGACAGTTAGCACCACTACCGCGGGTTCACCAATCAACCAACCGAATAATCCTCCAGCCGAAGCAAAGGCTGAACCTCCGTCTGCTAAAACATCGGCCGGCTGGGGCCGATTGCCAAAGATGTGAAAAAAGGCCGAAACGGTTGCCAGAAAAAGCCAAAAACCTAGGGCAAATCGAGATCCGTCTTGAATAGAGGCTGGTGAACGAAATAGATAAATTGAATATGCGAGCAACAGGATTGGAAAAACCCTTGCAACCGCACCAAACAACAGTCCAAAAGTGAAGTTGTGAACCAACTGCGCCCATTCAACGTTAATCAGAAACCATGCGAATATCGCTCCCGTGACGCTTAGTAGAAACAGGAAAAAGGGAGCTCCATCACGACGATCACCATCAGCTAATTTCTCAGTCGAGAAAGCTCTAATCAAAGACCCCATGGCGTGTGCCAAGACCATGTAAAAACTGCCAACAGAGCCCCAAAAATCTGCACTCGATTTGGTTTTAGTCGGTGCTCTGCGATTTTTGGCGCTGGGCCTCTTCGGCGGCGGTGTCTTGCGTGCCATGGCACAAAACTAGCAAGCTGAGAGCAAAAAACCGCTTAGGCACAGCGGCTAACGACGTGACTGAACAACCACCGGAATTATCATGGGCCTGCGACGATGAGCCTTGTTTACCCAAGAGCCAATGGTTCTTCGGATTACCTGCTGGAATTGATAGGTGTCTCGGATTCCTTCGCTGGCGGCTTTGTCTAAAGCTCTCTGAATCTCAGGCTTTATGTCGTCAAATACGTGATCTTCCTCTGCGTAAGCCCTGGCATGGATTTCGGGGCCCTCAAGCACTAGTCCGGTCTCGGGGTCAATCACCACGAATATAGAGATAAAACCCTCCGCCGCCAAGGTCATACGGTCTTTCAAATCATCCTCGGTTATTTTGCCAACGGTCTTGCCGTCAACAAACAACATTCCACACTCAACCTTGCCGACTATTTCTGCGATGCCATTGGCCAAATCTATGACCGAGCCATCCTGACCCACCAAGATTCTCTCTGCTGGAACCCCGGTCTGTTGAGCCAAGTTGGCACAGGCGGCCAAATGACGAAACTCCCCGTGCACCGGCATGACGTTTTTGGGCTTCAAAATGTTGAAGCAATACAACAGTTCTCCAGCTGCACTGTGCCCGCTGACGTGCACCTTTGCATTACCTTTGTGAACCACGTTTGCACCAAGTGCACTCAGTTTGTCTATGACTCGGTATACAGCGTTTTCATTACCCGGAATCAAACTAGAAGCCAACAAAACAGTGTCGCTTGGGCCGATCGAGATCGCATGATCTTCGTTGGCCATTCGACTTAGCACCGCCATCGGCTCACCCTGGCTGCCAGTGGACATGTAAACAATTCGATTATCTGGAACATCCGGTGCTTTTTTGACATCAATCAGTAGTCCATCTGGGACCCTAAGAAATCCAAGGTCAGCCGCTATCTGCATGTTTCTAACCATTGATCGACCAACCAGCGCCACTCTACGGTTGTTTGCATGCGCTGCATCCAATACCTGCTGAACTCGGTGTACGTGAGATGCGAAGGATGCCACCACCACTTTTCCTGGGGTTTTCGCCATGACGCTTTCGATCACAGGACCGAGCTCTTTTTCCAAAGGAGTGAATCCTGGAACATCAGCATTGGTCGAATCGACCAGGAACAAATCAAGTCCAGCGTCACCCACTTTGGCAAAAGCATTTAGATCTGTTTTGCGATTATCAAGAGGTAGCTGATCCATCTTGAAATCCCCCGTGTGTAAAACAGTTCCGGCTTGAGATCGAATAACCACGGCTAGGGCATCGGGAATCGAGTGATTCACGGCAATGAACTCAAGTTCAAAGTCTGCCAAGTGTTCGATCTGCCCTTCAGAAACAGTGTGCGTAAAAGGAGTAATTCGATGCTCTTTGAGCTTCGCCTCAATAAAGGCAAGCGTCAAAGTTGAGCCAAGAATTGGAATGTCTGGCTTCATTTTTAAAAGATACGGAACACCGCCGATGTGATCCTCGTGACCGTGAGTTAGGACCAGGCCAATGACATCATCCATTCGGTCTTCTATGTACCCAAAATCAGGCAAGATGACATCCACACCTGGATGGTGCTCTTCGGGAAATAAAACTCCGCAGTCAACGATTAGCAACTTTCCGTTGATTTCGAAGACAGTCATGTTGCGACCGATTTCGCCGATTCCACCCAGTGGAACGATTCTTAGAGAGTTTTTTTGAAGCTTAGGTAAATTCATCGAGTGGTTCCAGCGACCTTTGGCAATGCTCCACCAGCCGCAGCGTTTCGGTCGGGTCTCCAGTTTTCGAAGCTGAGACCTGGCACATCAATAACTGAATAAATTTCTGATTCGATCATTGCAGCCTCTGACTCCTCAGGACCAACCAGTGGCAGTCGCACTCTTGGTGTTGAGAGGTCTCCAAGGCCATTCAGAATGTATTTCGCTGCCACCGTACCGGGAACATGGTTCATGGTTGCCCTGACCAGAGGCTCTAACTTGTTATGAACCTCACGTGCACTCAGGAAATCGTTTTTATTTGTGGCATCAACCATCTCCCTATATGCAACGGGGGCGATGTTTGCAGTAACGCCAATCAGACCGGTGGCACCATAAACGATGTGCGCGAGAGCATTCGAATCATCTCCGCTGAAATACATTAGATCAGTTTCATTCAATACTCTTGAAACCTCTGCAAAATCGCCCTTGGCATCTTTCACCGCATATATGTTGGGGTGCTTCGCAAGTCGGGTTATTGTTTCAAATTTGATTGGAACACCGGTTCGTCCTGGAATGTCATACAAAATCATTGGCAGGTCGGTAGCATCGGCAATCATCCGGAAGTGGGTCAGCAAACCCTGCTGGGTCGGCTTGTTGTAGTAAGGGGTGACCACCATGACCCCATCTGCGCCAATTTTTTCACTTGCCTTTGCAAGTTCAATCGCGTGAGCGGTTTCATTGCTTGGTCCACCAGTGATGATTTTGGCTCGATCGCCAGCAACGCTTTTGGCAACTTCAACCAGTCGAAGTTTTTCCTTGTCGGTGAGGGTGGATGTCTCTCCAGTGGTTCCAGTGACCACCACTCCGTCAGCACCTCCGCTGACAACATAGTCAACGTGACGCTCAACGTCTTTCCAGTCGACCTCACCGTCTGTGGTCATTGGAGTGACCAACGCCACCAAGACCTGGCCGAATAAATCTTGCTCTGAACTCATGCTGCCAGCCTAGCGTTGATTACTATGGGGCCACTCGGCCGTTGAGGTTAAACATCTCATGGCTGATGGGCATCAGCTTCGCCCATGCGTCTTCCATTGGCTCGGCGCACATCTCAATTTCTCGTTGCGGATACGAAGGAAAATGTGAATCATCGCGTTTTGTTCGCAAGCTCAAAAAGTTCATCAATGACCTGGCATTCATAGTCACATACATGCTGGAGTAGATATTCAGGGGAAGTGAAATGCGGGCTACCTCGCGGGCAACGCCAGCCTCCAGCATGCGCTGATATGACTCATAGCTGGCGCGGGTGACACTCATGACCTCTTGCTGCACCAACGCCTGTTGTTCAGCTGTTCCTGGCTCGAATTCATATGATCCGGGCTTACCAATCTGAATCAGGTTGCGATTCTCGTCAGGCACGTAAAAAACTGGCTTTAGTTCACGGTAGCGACCGCTCTCCTCGTTATAGCTTGCGATCCTGTGACGCATAAACTCGCGGAATACAAAAATTGGAGCCTGCACATAAAACGTCATGGAATTATGCTCAAAAGGTGAACCGTGACGATCTCTCATCAGGTAATTGATCAGGCCACGATCTTTTTTCTGGGCTTCCTGTTCAGCTTGGGCTGCCTCAAGAGTCTGTTCCCCCTGAGTGGAAACTCTGGCTGCAAAAATTACATCGCTATCCTGAGCACTGGCACGAACCAGCTCAACTGTCATGTCACTTCTAAATTCGATTTCACTCACGCCCGCCAGCCTAATGCCGCAAAGGCCTAAACAATTGGTAGCAACCGCGTTTTTGGAAACAAATGCGTTTAGTTTTTTGTCATGGACATAATTTTTTCTAGTCTGGCACTAATTGCCGTTACGGCAATTATTGGCTTTGGTTACAAATTGGGTGGCGCAAAAGCTATAGGGGTGGCACCAGATGTCATTGAGCTTGAAAAATTGCTTGGAGTTGAAGCCAGCGCTAGCGGATCAAGGATAATTCTCTTTACCGCCGAGTTCTGCTCCAAGTGTCCACAACTAAGAAGGAGCCTGCAATCTGAGAACATCGACTTTGCAGAAGTTGACATCACAGACCGACTAGACCTCGCTTCAAAACTTCAAATTAATCAAACCCCCACGGTATTGATTTTGGATTCGGTCGGCAAAATCACCCAGCGGCTGACGGGTTCTATAAAAATTGCACAGATAAAACAGCTCGATAAGGACTTGGAAGATGCAAAGAATTGACCCCAGGGCTCCCCGTTTGGGAGCTGCTATAACAAGTATTTTGGCATTGGCCGGTTTTTCACTAGCTCAGCTAAACCTTACTGTTGGATTGACAATATTGGCGCTCCTCACAGTTTTGTTTGCCTGGTCACTGTTTGCGCCAAAAACACACCCGTATTCATTGTTGTTCAAATCAATTAGGCCCCTGCTTCAAAACCCTGAGTTTTTAGAGGACCCAAGACCTCCAAGATTTGCGCAGCAGGTTGGACTTTCAGTTAGCGTGCTTGGGCTGCTAATAGCAATCATTGACCCAATTGCCGGGACATTGTTTGGGCTGGGAGTTGTCTTTGTTGCAAGCGCTTTGAACGCCTACTTCGATTTTTGCCTGGGATGCGTTATTTATTTGCGACTCAAGCGTGCTCAGCGCGCTCTAGCTCGATAGCCTTTCGGATGGCGCTCCGCGCGCGACGCCTGTCTCCATTGGCTTCATAAACCACACCCAGCAAAAACCAATTTTGCCAATTCGGATCACTTTGAACCAGTGAACTTGCAACATCGAAAGCGCTGGTGGCGCTTTCTTTGGTTGCCTTTCCCGACGGCCTCAGCACAAGCCCTAATTGCTCAAAGCTGTCGCTAGGCATTTTGCGGGCAACTTTTTCACTCGCAAGTCCAAAACCTATCTCTCTGGCAATCGCCCAAAAGGCAAACATCGGCAATAGCAAAAGCGCCAACCCGAGAATCTTCACCATCCAGTTTGGATCAACAATTAGCACCAATCCGCGCTGCAGCATGAGACCCAAATACAAAACACTCAGCGCAGTCATTGCGCCAATCCAGATTTTGGTTCCCATTATTCGCTAATCAGGCTGGACAGACCAACATTCACTCCCTGCATGCCTGATACCGCCAGCATGGCCAACTGCATACCTTTTGCGTAAGCCTGATGAGAGTTGGTGTTGTGGATAAGCTTCAAAGACTCAAAATCATTAGAGAGGTTTACCTCTTGGATCGCAGAAACTCCAGCCATGCGGATTGAGTGGATCGGTATTCCAGCAACAACTTCGCCCCGGGCCTGCTGGTCAGTGTTCGGGGAAGAAAACTCCTCACCCCTGGCCTGAGCCATCAGCTCCGCCGTTCTGACAGCTGTCCCCGAGGGGGAATCAATTTTGTGTGGATGGTGAGCCTCAACAATTTCAACCGAGTCAAAAAACTTTGCGGCAGATGCGCTGAACATTTGCAAAAGCATCGAACCCACGCTGAAGTTGGGAACGAACAGTACCGCAGACTCAAGTTCCTGACTCTGTATTTCTTCCATCGCCTGAGCTGTCCAGCCACTGGTGCCAATGATTAGATGCTGAGAATTCGAAATGGCTCTGCTTGCAACGTCCTGGCTAACTTCGAGGCGGGTGAAATCAATCACAATCGAAGCGCCATCCATTTCGGAGAGATCGGACTTTGAATCCAGAGCCGAGTGCAGCTCAAGGCCATCCGTCTGCTCAATGATATCCAGGGCCAACGAACCCATGCGTCCGGTGCCGACAACGCTTACTGTTTGTGCCATGGAACTAACCTATCAACCCAGACATTGAATCGAAATCGCCCTCACCAACAACCACCAAGGACTTCTCAGAGCCCACAAGTTGCTCCGCGAGAGTTTGGACCTGCTGTTTGGTCACTGCATGGAAATTAGCAATAGTTGTTTCCAGGTCAATGAATTCACCCAAGGACATCTCTGCAGCCATCAACCGGTTCATCCTGGCGTGACTGGATTCAAACCTCAAAGCCAAGCCTCCGGCTATGTTTCCCCGTGCCAGAGCGAATTCAGCATCACTAACTCCGTGATTGGCAACACTCATCAACTGCTCGGCCAACAACTTGGCAACCTCTGAAGCATTCTTGGGACTGGTGCCAGCAAACATTCCAAACAACCCTGCATCTGAATAACCCTGATTGAAAGAGTAAACGCTGTACGCCAAGCCTCTTTTTTCACGAATCTCTTGAAACAACCTGGAGCTCATTCCGCCGCCAAGGATTGTGTTCAGTACACCCATTGCATACCTGTTTGCATCCAAAGCTGTGACACCGGGCATGGCAACCGCAACGTTTGCCTGTTGAGTTTGCTTGTGGACCGAAACAAAACCCCGCTCAGGATTGAATTTGCGATTGCCTAGCTTCCTCCGTGCAGGCAGAGCTTCTTGGTTGAAATCAAAATCGGATTTGGACAGCTCGGTTTCAATTAACCGCACAAGCTGATCATGATCAACACCACCAGCTGCAGTGATTATCAAATCTTGTGGGCGATAGTTCGCTCTGTAGTGGGCCCAGACATCGTCCCGAGTCACTGCCTCAATGGTCTCTGGAGTTCCCCCAATAGGCCTTCCTAAAGAATCCGTTGACCCTAAAACCGCTGCGTTAGCACTCTCGTGGGCGACATCCTCGGGGTCATCCTGAACCATCGCTAGCTCCTCAAGAATGACTGTGCGCTCGAGTTCGAACTCCTTGTCATCCAAAACTGAGTTATTGACCATGTCCGCTAAGACTTCGACGGCTAGCGGTAAGGCGGCTTTTTGGACCCGAGCGTAATAGCTTGTGTATTCCTTGGCGGTTGCAGCATTTGAAGAAGCCCCGACAGAATCAAAAGCCTCAGCTATCTGCTTAGCGTTTCTAATTTTGGTCCCTTTGAACAATAAGTGTTCTAAAAAATGCGTGGAGCCAAACTGGCCCTCAGCTTCATCTCTGGAACCGACCGAAACACTGATAGCGATAGCTACGCTGGGAGCTGCTGGCACAGTCTCGGTGAGCACCCTAATTCCATTCGGTAAGAGGGTCCTTTTAATAGTGGTGCCCTCCGCCGAGTTAATCTCGACGAAGGGCTCCAGTAGTTCTAACTTGGTCAATTACTCAGATTCCACAAGTTTTAGGCTCAACTTGCCACGATCATCGATCTTGGCAATCTCAACCTGAATCTTTTGTCCAACCGAAACAACTTCCTCAACGTTTTCAATGCGCTTTCCACCACTGAGGCTCTTCATTTCGGACACGTGCAACAAACCGTCGCGACCAGGCATCAGTGAAATGAAAGCACCGAAAGCTGCAAGCTTCACGATGGTTCCCAAATACTGCTCGCCTACCTCTGGGATGTGGGGGTTTGCAATCGCATTGATGCGCTGCTTAGCCTCATCGGCTTTTGAGCCTTCGTCGGCACCAATGTAGACGGTTCCGTCATCATCAATTGAGATGTCTGCGCCAGTCTCGTCTTGAATTTCGTTGATGACCTTACCCTTGGGTCCGATAACCTCACCAATTTTGTCAACTGGGATCTGCACGGTGATGATTCTTGGCGCAAACGGGCTCATCTCGTCTGGCTCATCGATGACCTCGTTCATTACATCCAAGATGTGTAAACGGGCCTCTTTGGCCTGAGTCAAAGCTCCACCCAAAACGCTCGCTGGAATTCCATCAAGCTTGGTGTCTAGCTGAATCGCGGTGATGAAGTTTTTAGTTCCTGCCACCTTGAAGTCCATATCTCCAAGCGCATCCTCGGCACCCAGAATGTCAGTCAATGCTGCGTAACGAGTTTCGCCATCAACCTCATCGCTAACTAGACCCATGGCAATACCAGCAACAGCTGCACGAAGTGGTACTCCTGCGTTGAACATGCTCAACGTAGACGCGCAGACAGAACCCATTGAGGTCGAGCCATTTGAACCCATGGCTTCGCTCACCTGCCTAATTGCATAGGGGAAGTCCTCGCGCTTTGGCAAAACTGGAACCAATGCTCGCTCAGCCAGCGCACCGTGACCAATTTCACGCCTCTTCGGTGTTCCAACGCGACCGGTTTCACCAGTTGAGTAAGGAGGGAAGTTGTAGTGGTGCATGTAGCGCTTGGTGGTCTCTGGGTGAAGAGCGTCAATGGATTGCTCCATCTTCAACATATTCAAAGTAGTAACACCCATGATCTGGGTTTCTCCACGCTGGAACAAAGCGGAACCGTGGGTTCTTGGGATGATTTCAACTTCTGCATCCAGATCCCTGATGTCGCTCTTGCCTCGGCCATCCATGCGGATGCCCTCCGAGAGAACTCTGTCTCGAACAATTTTTTTGGTGACTGATTTGTATGCAGCTGAGAATTGCTTTAGCTGCTCCTCATCAAGCTTTGCAGACACTGTTTCCAGAGTCTTTGCCTTGAGCTCGTCATCTGCAGCCTGACGCTCCTGCTTGTCAGCAATCAGATAAACCTTTGCCAACTCTTTTTCGGCTGCGCCTGAAACTGCTTCGTAAACATCGTCTTCATAAGGAAGGAACACTGGATAGTCAGCTGTCTCTTTCGCTGCCTGATCGGCCAAAGACTGCTGAGCCTCCACCAAGCTTTTGATGAATGGTTTTGCCGCTTCCAATCCCTGGGCAACAACTTCCTCAGTAGGAGCTGTCTTGCCAGCCTCAATGAGGTCCATGGCGTTATCAGTTGCCTCGGCCTCAACCATCATGATGGCAACGTCCTGTTTTGCGCCCTCACCGACCACACGACCGGCAACAACCATGTCGAAAGTTGCATCCTTCAACATTTCGTTTTTAGGGAAGGCAACCCACTGGTCATCAATCAAAGCGACTCTTACGCCACCGATTGGGCCGGAGAATGGCAATCCTGCCAACTGGGTTGACATACTTGCGGCATTGATTGCCAAAACGTCATAAAGCTCATCAGGCTCGATACTCAAAACAGTGACAACCACCTGAACCTCGTTACGAAGACCGTCAACGAATGATGGACGTAGGGGGCGGTCAATCAGACGGCAGGTGAGGATGGCTTCAGTTGAAGGACGTCCCTCTCTGCGGAAAAAGCTTCCTGGAATCTTTCCAGCCGCATACATACGCTCTTCAACGTCGATAGTTAGCGGGAAAAAATCAAATTGATCTTTTGGCTGTTTTGATGCCGTTGTAGCACTAAACAACATTGTTTCTTCGTCGATATACGCAACTGCAGAACCCTGCGCCTGCTGGGCCAGACGGCCTGTTTCGAATCGAACTTTTCTGGTGCCGAATTTTCCGTTATCAATAATGCATTCGGCTGATTTAATTTCTGGACCCTCCAAGGTCCCTCCTTTGTTCAGACATAGCTAAGCGAGGCTTAGCAAATAGGAGCGGTTAGCCATCCATAGCTAACCTAGAAGGTTTGGTCCTCAGTCAAAAAGCCTGGAAGAAGTTCCAGATTTTTCCACCGATGACCCAACCCTCGGCCTAACTCCGTCTTTTAGCCTATCAGTCGAAGCACAAATTAACTAGAAAACCCCCTGTCTAAAAACAGGGGGTAATCAGTTAAAAATACTTAGCGACGCAAGCCCAACTTGGCAATCAACGCACGGTAGCGAGCAATGTCGGTGTTCTGCAGGTAACCCAGCAGACGCTTGCGCTGACCAACTAGCAAAAGCAATCCACGACGTGAGTGGTGGTCGTGCTTGTGAATCTTCATGTGCTCGGTGAGGTCTGTGATTCGTCTGGTCATAACGGCAATCTGAACCTCAGGAGAACCTGTGTCACCCTCATGGGTTGCATACTCTTTTACAATCTCAGCTTTTACGCTTTTTTCTAAAGCCATTCTGATCCTTTCTAATCACAGCGCGGCGTTTAAGACCTTTTGTCTAAACCCTCTGGCTCCGCGGCCGATACACGGCAACCTGAAAATACTAGCCGTGAATAGCTTAAATATCTAGGTCAGGAGGTAGAACCTTCGATGCCATAGGGCCAGTCGGGCACATTTGGCTCAGCAAAGAGATTTCCCTCGAAAAAGGTTCTGGTGGGCTTCAATAAAAACACCAAATAAACAACACCGAGGGCTAGCGATGTGGCGGCCACTGGAAATATCAAAAAATATATTGGCAATAACAAATCAACATTCACGGTCTCATAGCTAAAAATGATTAGCACTGTCCCAATCGTTGCCAACAAAGCGTAGCCCACGGGAATGATCAACAAATAAAGCCACTTGGCGCTGTGCCCGGCATCGTGAAACCGTCTCGCAGTTATCGAAAGTGATGGAAAAAGGAGCAAAAGCGACAACACGGTGCTAAAGGGAGTAGAGGGAAGTTGCTCTGCGCCTCGCAAAACCTGATCCAAATCGAAGGTTCCGGCAGGATATAAAAGCCCGTCTAGCAGACCAGTTGTAAAGGAGGCCGCAATAGCGAACAAGACAAACCACCAGTATTCAGCCCTGCTGGCAGTTCCTTTGAACTGGAAATACTTGCGCAATCCAATTCCGACTGCTTCGACAAACCCTGTGCGCTTCACGGTTAAACACTAAGCCCACCCAGAGATATGGGTGGGCTTAGTGTCTAATTAGCTAGTCGGCAATTGTTCTGGCAACTCGTTCAACGGGTCTATCCCAAGTTTTTCTAATCGATGATTCAAGTTCTCCAGCTTCATGCGCTCCCCAAGCTCCTGCTCAGTTCCAGAAAGCTCTTCAGGGAGTTGCTCCAGAGGTTCAACGCCCACAGATTCGAGCCATTCATTCACTTTATCCAGGCGCTCCTGTTCGGAAAGGTTTCCAATACCTCGCAAGTCACCCCCTTTGGATTTCTTTTCAGGCCCCTGCATGCGAAAACTACGTTCTCCACGCATTTGATCAGACCTGTCGAAACTTAGGTTTGCGGCAACCATTGCGTTTCCAAAACCCCTTGGGTCCATCTTGGGACCAACTGAAGCTCCTGCGGCAAAGGTGCCCCCCAAGATTAGGGTTCCCCCTAAGACTCCAGCTGTTACCTTTACCCAGGTCCTTGAAAACACTCCAGGCGATTTCTTCTCTTCATTTTCAGACATTGAATTTCCTCTCTTCGGAAACAACAATGACTCCTGAACTTGAGCTATTTCTGGGATATCTGTGATAGCAAGCTGGGTATAAGTTGGGAACTAGCTGAGAAGAGAACTACTCTTCAAAATGTCTTTATTGACCTGAACTACGAGTTCATCAACGCTGTCAAATTTCTTCCATCCGCGAACTTTGTAGACATATTCAACGGTGGCTACTTTTCCATAAAGCTCAAGGTCATCTCGTCCAATTGCGTGAGACTCAACCAGTCTCGGTATTTCACCAACCGTGTCGTTTGTGCCAACCGAATGAGCTGCCGGGTAAACCTCGCCGTCCACGTATAAATAGCCCGCATAAACCCCGTCAGCAGGCAACATGCCCTCGCTGGTCCGAGCCAAGTTGGCCGTTGGAAAACCTAGGGTTCGACCCAGCTGTCTGCCCTTTTCGACTACACCTTTGGTTGCATGGTTTCGCCCAAGCATCTTCGCGGCCGACTCAACCTCCCCCATTTCCAAAGCCATTCGAATGTTTGTTGTGGAGACTTTCTCGCCGTCTATGGAAAGGTGAGAGATTGATTCCACATCCAATCCCTGGCCTGAGATAACCTCCGAGTCTCCCCTGCCACCCTGTCCAAATCGAAAGTGCTCACCAACAAACACTTTTTGAGCATGGAGCGCCTCGATGAGATATTTCTTCACAAAATCTTCAGCTGGCAACGCAGCAAGCTTGTTGTCAAACTCAAGCTCCAAAAGCAAATCCACACCGAGTTGCTCAAAGATGTCTTGGCGTTGTCCGTTTCCTAAAACGGGAACCGGTATTTGTTCAGGTTTCAAAACGTGATTTGGATGGCGATCAAAAGTGACTACGGCCGCGGGTAGAGAATTGGCTTTGGCGTTATCAACCATTTTTTTCAAAATGTGCTGGTGTCCAAGGTGCAAAGCGTCGTACTTGCCTATAGAAACAACCGACTGCTCGATAGCAAGTTTCGACAGATCACTATATTTTTGCATCACGCCTTGCCAACCAAATAACCCCCAGAACCGGCAGTACTGCCGGAACATAAGCATATCCCTCGCCAAACCCGGACCACACAGAGGGATGAGAGAAAAGCTCAGGGAGTGCAAGACTTAGGATTCCAACCCCGATTACACCCGTTAGCTCAAACAATACGCTTGCCCATGCAATTTTTTCCCATTTTTGCCCGGAGCGACTCAGGGCAATTGTTGCCAAGATATAAACGATCGCCGCTAATGCGCTAAGTGAGTAGGCAACGGGGGCTTGCTCAAATTCAAAAAGCAATTGATAACCAGCCCTGGCTGTTGCGCTCAGAGCAAAAACTGCGTAAACAGCAATTAGAAGTCTGCCTACACCGAGGTTTTTTCTCATACTGGGCTGACTCCCGTCCAAAGTTGTTGCATCCTAATTATCATCACCGCGATGGTGAATGCCGCCAGTGCTAAAACAGCATTGGACCAGCGATTTTCTCTATCTATGAGCCCCCAAATAATAGCTCCAACAGAAACCATCAGGGCAACTATGAGATATCCGAAAAACTCAAAAGTGCTGGTGACTGCTCGTTCACCCAAGATCGCAAGCCCAGAAGAAAGAAGCAACTGCAGAACCAGGCCCGCAAACACAGCCATTTGAGCAATCAGCGTGACGGAATGTAGGTGTTTTGAAAACATCGTCATCACCAGCGAGATAATTCCTGCTGCGAGATAGGTCCAAAGCTGGAACCAAAACCAGAACTCAATCATTAAAAACCGTTTTCGGACTCAATTTTTCTCCGCCTGAGGCGATTGCAATAAGCCTATCGCCGTGGACGATAGCTAAAAACTCATGCTCAGATTTGTAAGCCAATGGCCTTCCGAATGAAATGTCAATGGCCTCAGAATCACTGACCTGTTTGATTGGCAGGATCTCTTCAGCTGCGGTGAGCATGCTCATCGGATCAGCAGATTGAATGTCTGTTGCGTTTTCAACCGAGAAGGTTCCAACCTTGGTCCGGCGAAGGCCGGTTAGGTGGCCACCGATTCCAAGAGTGTCTCCAATGTCTCTCGCCAAAGCTCGGATAAAGGTCCCACTGGAGCAGTCCACCTCAAGGTCAAATTCAATGAATTCACTCTTTTTATAGTTCGTCATCGCCAGCTTCGTTATCTCAATCTCTACTGGTGCCAGTTCAAATTCTTTTCCCTCGCGGACTAACTCGTAAGCCTTCTTGCCGTCAATTTTTTTGGCGCTGACTTTGCTTGGAAGTTGCATTTGTCGTCCATGGAATCTCTCGATGGTTTCTCTGACCAGGGGTTCATCGATGCTTTGGATTAAGGCAGTGTCGGCAACTTTCACCAAGTCTCCCTGCGCGTCGTCAGTGGTGGTTGATCTTCCCAACAACATTTTGGCTGAATAAGACTTTGTCGCCCCAGATAAATAATTCATTAGCTTCGTGCCTTGGCCAACGCCAATCACTAGTAGTCCAGTTGCGTCGGGGTCTAGTGTTCCGGCATGGCCGACCTTTTTTGTTTTCAACACTCCCCTGAGTTTGGCAACAACGTCATGGGAGGTAAATCCAACTGGCTTATCAATCAAGGCGATGCCGTTTATAGGCATCAGATTTCCTTGTGTTTATATGGATCCTCGTCACCCGCAGGTTTTGCTGCACTCGCGTTTTTTTGAAGCTCCGTGTCTCTTTGTTTTGCTTCAGCGAGAAGCTGATTCAACTGAGCGGCAGATTCAGGAATCTCGTCGGTCACGAATTCAATAGTTGGCGTGATTTTGATGCCAAGTCTGTTGCCGATGTCTTTTCGAATTCGGCCTCGATACTGCTCTAGAATTTGAGCGCTCAACTGCTGCTGTTGCTCATCGCCGAAAACCGTATAAAAGATCTTTGAGGTGGCCAGGTCGGGAGTGACGTGGCAATCAGTGATTGTGACAAACCCCAGTTCCGGGTTTTTTACAACTTTCTCTAGCGCCTCCGCAGCGAGCACCTTAATTCTCTCAGAGAGCCTTCTGGCTCTGGCGTGGTCAACCATTTAGGCCCTCGGCTTTTCCTGCATCTCATAGGTTTCGATGACATCGTCAATCTGGATTTCCTTGAAGTCACCCAGTCCAATACCACACTCGTAATCAGCCTTCACCTCAGTTGCGTCATCCTTGAATCTCTTCAAAGACTCAACCTTCAAGCCCTCTGCAATCAACTCACCGTTTCTGGTTACTCGAGCAGATGCATTTCTTCTAATTAGGCCGCTTCGAACATAAGAACCTGCAATGATTCCAGCCTTGGATGATTTGAAGATGTCTCGCACTTCAGCAGTTCCCAGCTGAACTTCTTCATATTCTGGCTTCAGCATTCCCTTTAGGGCAGCCTCAATGTCATCCAGTGCGTTGTAGATAACCGAGTAGTGACGTATGTCTACGCCCTCGCGATCGGCTTTCTCCTTGGCTTTCACGTCTGGGCGGGTGTTGAACCCGATGATGATCGCATTGTCCACCGTTGCTAGGTTCACATCACTTTCAGTAATCGCACCAACACCACGGTGAATGATTCTCAGCGCAACGCTTTCGCCCACGTCAATTTGCAACAAACTGTCTTCTAGTGCCTCAACAGCACCGGATACGTCACCCTTGATAATCAGGTTGAGGCTTTCGACCTTGCCCTCTTCGAGAGCCTTAGTGAAGTCTTCCAGTGACAATCGCTTGCGGCTCTTGGCAAGAAGTGCGTTTCTATCCGCGGCCTCACGTTTTTCAGCAATTTGTCTTGCTTGACGCTCGTCTTCGGCTACCACAAAGGTGTCGCCTGCTCTTGGCACACTCTGCAGACCCAAAACCTGAACAGGTCTGGATGGTCCGGCAGATTCAACTGCGTTGCCATCTTCATCAAACATTGCACGCACTCTTCCGTGCGCTGCTCCAGCGACCACTGCATCACCGACACTGAGTGTTCCTGATTGAATCAAAACGGTTGCAACTGAACCACGACCCTTGTCAAGGTTTGCCTCAATAGCAACACCACGAGCTGATCTGTCTGGATTCGCGCGAAGGTCCAAGGCTGCATCAGCGGTTAGAAGCACTGAATCCAATAGCTCTGGTATTCCCTTGTTTTGCAACGCCGAAACATCCACATACATGACATCCCCGCCGTATTCTTCGGCAACCAAATCAAATTCGGTTAGCTGCTGACGAATTTTGGCTGGGTTCGCACCTTCTTTATCAACCTTGTTCACAGCAACCACAATTGGGACCTCTGCTGCCTTGGCGTGGTTCAAAGCCTCAATGGTCTGAGGCATTACACCGTCATCCGCTGCCACCACCAAGATGGCAATGTCTGTGACCTTGGTACCTCTGGCACGCATGGCGGTGAAGGCCTCGTGACCTGGGGTATCGATAAAGGTAATGGCTCGGTCTTGGCCTTCGTGCTGTGTGTGAACCTGATAGGCACCAATGTGCTGGGTGATTCCACCAGCCTCATCATCAACCACACTTGCTTTTCTGATTGAATCCAGAAGCTTAGTTTTACCGTGGTCAACGTGACCCATAACGGTTACCACCGGAGGCCTTGGCATCAAATCAGCTGAATCTTCTTCTTCGATATCTGTTGAGATATCCAAGCCAAAGCCTTCAAACAGCTCGCGCTCTTCGTCCTCGGGGCTAACGATCTGAATTTTGTAACCAAGCTCGGTTCCCAAAATCTGGAATGTGTCTTCATCCAATGAAGCAGTTGCAGTTGCCATTTCACCCAAGTGGAACAGAACTGTAATCAGCTGACCGGCATTGGCATCAATCTTGTCGGCGAAGTCTTGCAAGCTGGCCCCTCTTGGAAGCCTTACGACAGTATTGCCATCTCCTCTTGGAACAACTGCGCCTCCTAATGAGGGAGCTTGTCTTTGCTCAAATTCTTCGCGCTTAGTTCTCTTGGACTTGCGGGATTTATTCTTTGACCCACCTTTTCCAAAAGCTCCTGCGGTTCCCGCACCGCGACCACCGCGGCCGCGACCACCGAATCCTGGCTTGGCTGCAGGAGCACCACCGAAGGGTGCACCAGCGGGAGCTCCTCCTCCACCAGGCTTGGGCCTGGACTGAGGCCTGTCGCTGGTTGGCTTAGAGTCACCTGCTGGCTTGGGCGGACGATTGCCCTTGGGTCTGCGGTCAGCTTGAGCGCCGGAATAAGGGTTATTTCCGCCTGGCTTGGCCATCGGTCTTGGAATACCCATGCCTTGATTTGAACTGAAGGGATTATTTCCTCTCCGGGGAGCGCCAGATGAAGGTGGCTTTGGAGCCTCCGCTCCGGTTGCAGAGGGTTTAGGGGCAGAACTAGCAGCGGGCTTAGATTCAGCTGGCGCTTCTGGTTCCTGCTTGACCGTCTCTGTTGGCTCGGGCTTTGGAGCGGCAGGCTTTGGTTTTGCCGCCTCTGGCTTGGAGGCTTTTGAAGCCTTTGGCTTTGATTCTTTCTTTGGGAATGAATCCCTAAGTTTTTTTGCCACGGGAGGAGCGATCGTTGATGACCCGCTCTTTACATACTCGCCGAGCTCTTCTAATTTTGCCAAGGCTACTTTGGTGTCTATGCCCAATTCCTTGGCTACGTCGTAAACGCGTGGAAGCGCCAAAATTTCTCCTGTCCGAGGCCAAACCCCGGTCAGGTCAGGCCATTGCTAGTTGA
>CAJXMQ010000008.1 GCA_913056225.1 uncultured Micrococcales bacterium
TTTACCGACTGAGAGCCCTGTTCCCCCAATCGGGCTCTCATGGCGGCAGGTTTCCCCCCATTCCTGCCGCCTCTTTTATTTTCCACAGATTTTGATTTTCACCGTCGATATCAAATCTGTTTGGACAGGCTGGGTTGATGAAGATCAACAACGCCCTTTCCCAGCTTTTAGAAATCAAGGGTGTCACTGATGTTTTGCTGCAGGGTGCGGATCACACTTTCATATTTGATGGGGAGTGGAAGCGAGTTGCAAACCCCTTTCGAGACGAGTCAAAGCTTCGCCAACAGATAATTGATTTGGTGCTGGCGAGTGGTAAACGCTGGGACATAGCAAGACCGCACGCTGATTTCAGTGTTGAAAACTTTAGGTTTCACGCATTGATGGGTGGGGTGGTTTCGAAGTCTGACCAGCTTTCAATTCGCGTTCATAAACCTGATTTAGATTTTCAACTAGCTCCAAAGCTTGAACTAATCGCCAAATCCAATGAAAGTTTTCTAATCAGTGGTCCAACTGGTTCGGGCAAGACCACTTTGCTTGCAAAGATGCTAAGGGCTAGTCCAGGCAGGACGGTATTGGTTGAGCAAACCGAAGAGATTGAGATGTCTCCGCCTTCGGTGAGCATTAGATCTAGAGAGTCAAACATCGAGCTCGCCGGTGAACTCACGATGTCGGAGTTATTGAATCAAGCTCTTCGAATGCGACCGGATCGGGTGGTTATTGGAGAGATTCGGGGAAAAGAAGCTCTTGCTCTGTTGCTGGCAATAAACAACGGTCACAAGGGAGCGGCTGCCACCATTCACGCCCAATCGGCCAAAGCAGTTCCCAATAGACTGCGCACCTTGGCATTGATGGCTGGTGTTCCTGCCGAGCTGATGCTTGATTTAGCAAGTTCTATTGATTGGTTGATTCATGTTGAAAACACTGAATTGCAAGGAATATATCGTTGGCAGGATCTATGAGCCTGACCTCGTTGATTTCTGGCATCAGGGCGGGATTGACCCCGGCTGAAGTGATTGCAATTGAAAAGCCAAACATTGAAAAACTAAGTCCTCAGGACCAGGAGGATTTCTGGGAGCTTTGGAGCACAGCCGTGACCACCGGAGCACCAATTGCAGAAGCAATTGAAATGATTCAGATTTCCATTGAACACCGCAGAAAGTTTTTTTCGGAACTGGAGATCATCTCCTCGGCCCCCGCTGCAACCAGAGAGCTATTGGCATGGTTACCCTTGATTGGTCTGGCAGTCTCACAGGTAATAGGCCTGGATCCTTTTTCAGCACTGGATTCAACCTTTGGGGTGATTGTCTTTGTATTTGCTTTTGGTTTATTCGCAACCGGGATGGTTTTATCTAAAAAGATTCACGACAAACTCTCCGCCGTTGCACCGAGGATTGACCTGGCCCCCTTGAAAGCAGCTATCAAACTCAAGGCAGGTATGCCAATTTCCAAGGTGCATTTGAAGAACAAAGTTTTGAAAAAAGCAATCCATGCAGGAGCCCCTGTTTCTCAAGTCCTGGTGGAGCAGTATTTATTGAACCAACAGCTTGAGTTTGAGAAAAAGAGAAAGCTGTTAGCCAAAGACTCCATCAAGATGTTGATTCCTTTGGGTCTTACCTCTCTACCGGCATTTATTTTGCTCAGTGTTTTCCCGCTACTGATATCAAGTTTTCGACTGGTCAACCTATGAAAGGAAAAACATGAAGCTAATGAAAAGCGAAAGTGGGGCAGCAACGGCTGAGTATGCAATTGCGATGATGGCGGCGGTTGCATTCGCCGGGCTGCTGGTGGTGATTATGAGAAGCGACGAGGTTAGAACAATTTTGTTTGATCTCATCAACCAAGCGCTAACCATTGAGACAACTGAATCGTGAGTCTGGTTTGGTGACCGCTGAATTTGCTCTCACCATCCCAAGCTTTGTAATCCTGTTGCTTGCACTGCTTGGCTCTTTTCAACTTGGCATGGAGCGAATCAATAATCAGCAGCTTGCACAGTCAGAGGCAATCAAGGTTTCACTTGGCGGAGAAACTGATCATCAACAAACCAGAGTGGATCAGATGGTTTGTGTGAGCGTGAGCGGAACCCTGGAGGTGTTAGATGCAAAAGCCTGTGCGCCAGATTACAGATTCACAAGGCTTGGCTACAGCGATGATGCTGGGGCTAATGTTTTTGGCAACTAGCCTGATTTTTGTCTCGGTAACCGCATCTAATCTTTTGTTCTTATCCCAGAAACTTAGCTTCGCGGCTTCTCAGGGAGCGGTGTTGGCGGCCGATAGTTTTCGAGGAGTGAGCCATGGCTTTCCCTGTGAAGCGACGGCGAGTTTGGCGAGCCAACTTGACTTGAATCTAGTTTCATGTCGTATTGTCAAGGGCGTTAGTGAAGTTGAAATGACCAAAAATCATGGATTATTTCTTCTGAGCTACAAAGCATTTGCGAAATAGGAGAGCGTTTGACCAAGAAGCTAGTTGTCGTGGAGTCACCAGCTAAAGCCAAGACCATTAAGAAATATCTGGGCAGTGATTTTGAGGTTTTAGCGAGCGTTGGGCATATCCGTGACCTAGCTGATCCCAAGGATGTTCCAGCGGATAAGAAAAAAGGCTCAATGGGAAAATTTGCCATTGACATCGAAAATGACTTTGCACCTTTTTATAAAATCTCCCCGGGCAAGACCAAGACCGTTTCTGAACTGAAGTCGGCCCTGAAAGATGCCGATGAATTGTATTTGGCGACTGATGAGGATCGAGAGGGTGAGGCAATCGCGTGGCACCTACTGGATGTTTTGAAGCCAAAAGTCCCAGTGAAGCGAATGGTTTTCAACGAAATCACCAAAGAGGCAATTGAGCAGGCCTATCAGCACACCAGGGACATCGATGACAACTTGGTGCAGGCACAGGAAACTAGGAGAGTCGTTGACCGTCTGTTTGGTTACGAGCTTTCACCAATTTTGTGGCGAAAGATTAATCGTGGTCTGAGTGCTGGTCGTGTTCAGTCGCCAGCGATGAGGATGATTGTTCAGCGTGAGCGGGAGCGAATGGCACACGTTAGTGCCGATTACTCCTCGGTTACTGCAACCGTGAGCCATAGCGAGGCAGATTTTGAAGCAAAACTGTTTGCAATTGATGGCAAAAAATTAGCTACCGGTAAAAGCTTTGATGCTGATGGAGCACTCAATGGCGATTACATGGTTTTGAAAAACCAAGAAGCCGCTGAGCTCAGTGAAAAATTACAGGGAGAGAAGCTAAAGGTAATAAGTGTTGAGGCAAAGCCCAGCAGCAGAAAACCCTCGGCTCCTTTTACTACCTCTACTTTGCAGCAGGATGCATCCAGGAAACTGGGTTTGAGCGCGAAGCAAACCATGGATTTAGCTCAACAGCTTTATCAAGAGGGACACATTACTTATATGCGAACCGACTCAGCCAATCTTTCTGCTCAGGCCATCCAGGCTTCAAGAAAAGAAGTGGAGTCTCGTTTTGGTAAGGAATACCTGCCAGAGAAGCCAAGGCAGTACGGGTCTTCCAATAAAAACGCACAAGAGGCGCACGAAGCGATTAGGCCAAGTGGTGACAATTTCACCTCCCCTGACAGCATTCCTAAATCACTATCTGCAAAGGCGATTGCTCTTTACGAGCTGATTTATAAACGCACCATCGCATCTCAGATGATGGAGGCAAAGCTTTCAACAACCTCAGTCAAGCTCAGCTTGGAAAAAGAGCAGGACTACACCTTTACAGCTAGTGGGACGGTGATCCTGTTCAAGGGATTCATGGCCGCCTACGAGGTCAGTGAAGACAAAGAGCAGAACAGTCAGCCGAAGTTGCCAGCAGTAAGCGAGGGCGAGAGCCACCCAATTTCATCGCTGGAAGCAAAGGATCACTCCACTCAACCACCAGCAAGATTCACTGAGGCTTCACTTGTGAAAGCTTTGGAGGAGGCAGGCATTGGTCGCCCCAGCACCTATGCGGCAATTATCTCCACGATTATCAATAAAGGCTATGTCTCAAAGCAGGGAAGTGCGCTGGTTCCAGAGTGGATTGCTTTTACGGTGACAAGATTTTTGGAGCAGAACTTTGGTGACATGGTCGAGTATGACTTCACAGCCGGCATGGAGGCAGACCTGGACCGGATCGCCACCGGAGATCTCAACAGAAGCACTTGGTTGAATGAGTTTTATTTTGGCGGTGAAGACAGAGGTCTTACCAAAATCATCGAGGGTGTCGGCGACAGCGATCCAAGGGAAATCAACAGTTTTGAAATATCGCCAGGGGTGACGCTTAGAACTGGCAAGTATGGACCTTATATTGAACTTGCTGGAAAGCCTGAAGATGAGGGCTTTGATGAAAACGGCAGAAGAATCGTCAATATCCCCGAGGGAATGGCTCCGGATGAACTCACCCCCCAACGAGCTCAGGAACTAATTGATGCACCAATTGCTGGAGATCGAGTGCTGGGTGATGATCCAAAGACCGGAAACCCAATAGTTGTCAAAGATGGGCGCTATGGGCCATACGTTCAGATTCAGGATGAATCAAACCCAAAGCCCACTACCGCATCTTTATTCAAATCAATGTCCCCAGCCGATGTCACATACGAGCAGGCGCTAGAGCTGCTGTCATTGCCAAGAGAGGTCGGCGAAGACAAAGAGGGCAAGATGATTACTGCCCAAAACGGTCGCTATGGACCCTATTTGAAAAAGGGAAATGATTCTCGAAGCATTGACAGCGAGGAAAAGTTATTGACCATCACCGTTGAGGAGGCAGAGGAAATCTTCGCTCAACCTAAATACGGTGGCCGTAGAACAGCATCAACTCCTTTGCGTGAATTCGGCGAAGACCCAGCAAGCAAGCTACCCGTGGTTGCCAAGACCGGGCAGTTCGGTGACTATGTTTCCGATGGTGTTGTCAATGCCACAATCCCTGGCGATGAGGCCTTGGATGAACTAACCAATGACCGAGCCTTCGAGTTATTGGCCATAAGGCGTGAGAAACTAGGGGTTGAGCCTGGGCAGAAGCCAAAAACCGCGGCTAAACGAAGAAGAAAGTAGCTCTAATGTTCATCACCTTCGAAGGAATCGATGGTGTTGGTAAATCCACACAAATTGATGCCGTTGAGCGTTGGTTGGATAAAAAGGGCAAAAAATTCATTCGTTCCTTTGAACCGGGTGGCACTGAACTTGGGCAGGAAATCAGGCATTTGCTTCTTCACCGCAAGGGTGATGTTGCCCCTCGAAGTGAGGCGCTTTTATATGCAGCTGATCGAGCCCACCACGTTGCAACAAAAATAAAGCCAGCCCTGGATAAAGGCCTGGTGGTTTTGGGGGACCGGTATTTTGATTCCTCTGTTGCCTACCAGGGCGCAGCCAGAGAGCTTGACCTGCACGAAGTTCGAGACATTTCTTTATGGGCGGTGGACAATTTATTGCCAGATCTAACCGTTTTGTTGGACTTGGATGCCGAGCAGGCCATGCAGCGAAGAAATCAAACCGGCGAGGGACCTGACAGGCTAGAGAAAGAAAAAGTCGATTTCTTTGAAAGAGCCAGGGAGGCTTATCTGACCCTGGCCAAAAATGAGCCCGCAAGATTTTTGGTTTTGGATGCCTCAGAGAGCATTGCACAGATCTCCGAGAAGTTGATTTCTGAGCTTGAAAAAAGGTTTGATTAGATAAATGACTCAAGCGTTTGTTGACCTGACGGGGCAGCCCGAAGCGTTGCAACAGTTGAACACTGCCCTGTTGGACAAAGTTAGCGGAGTTCATCACGCTTGGCTGTTTGTTGGCCCTCCCGGATCTGGCAGGTCAAACATGGCACACGCCTTTGCCCAGTCTTTGATTTGTAAGCAAAACGGTTGCGGTGTTTGCAAGGATTGCCAGCTGGCGATTGCGGGACACCATCCGAACATAAGTGTTTTGACCACTGACAAAGTCGTCATCACAATCGAACAGGTCCGATCAATGGTCGCCTCCAGTGCTCTGGGCTCATCCTCGGGTGGTTATCGAGTGATGCTGATTGAGGATGCTGATCGCATGGCAGAGCGAAGCTCAAATGTTTTACTAAAGGCACTCGAGGAGCCTCCAGAGAACACAATCTGGTTGTTGTGTGCACCAAGTGAAATGGACATGCTTCCGACGATTCGTTCACGAGTTCGAAAGGTGAACCTAACGGTGCCAAGTGCGGTTGAGGTGGCAAGACTGTTGACCGAAAAAGAGGGAATCGACCCTGAGCTGGCAATCAATGTTGCTCGCGAAGCCCAGTCACACATAGGCATGGCAAGAAGACTCGCAACTAGTTATGAGGCAAGGTCGCGGAGATCTGAATCCATTCAAATTGGACTGAACATAAGTGATTTGGGGAAGGCCATGTTTGCCGCCGAGAAATGGTTGGCGCTAGCCAAGCAAGATGGCGAAGCTTTGGCTCAAGAAGAGTCTGAAAATCAACAGCGGGCCTTGCTGTCATCCGTTGGGCTGGGACCGGAGGATAAGGTTCCCGCTCAACTGAAGTCAGAGTTGAAGGCTCTTGCCGATGATCAAAAAAGACGCACAACCAGAGCTATTCGTGACGGCCTTGATCGAATTTTGCTGGATCTAGCAAGTGCTTACCGAGACATAGCAACCATTCAGTTGCAATCAGGGCTTCAATTGGTGAACGAAAGCATTCGAGATCAGTTAGAGATGCGAGCAAGGGCCAGCAGAGTGGAGAGCACTCTGGAAATTTTGGATGAAATTAAGCTTGCTAGGAAACGCATCGAAAGAAATGTCAGAGACTTGCTGGCAATGGAGGCGCTCGCCACCAAGATGATTTTCAGGGGTTGGGGCAATTGAAAAAGCTTTGGCTAGCTCTGCCATTGCTTCTTAGTGCTTGCTCGCCGGTGCCAGTTGAACAGGCTCCAGAGGTTGAAGCAATTGATTACTACGAGCAGACCGTTGACTGGGAAGCTTGCGGGGATTATCAGTGCGCGGAGATAATCGCACCACTTGATTGGCAGTTCCCAGAGTTTGCAGCTATCAACCTCTCCCTGCTGAAACTAGAAAACCCAAATTCAGAAGAGGTGTTATTCCTAAACCCAGGTGGCCCGGGAGTGAGCGCTAACCAGTGGATGCGTGATCGAGGAGCAAACATTGCCACCCCAGAGATTATCGAGGCTTTCGACTTGGTCACCTTTGACCCCCGCGGAGTTGGAGAGTCAACTGCTGTTAGTTGTGAAGATGATGAACTCAAAGACAGATTGCTTTACGGTCAGCCAGAATCAGTTGCCCAGAGCGAAGCGCTCATCGATGATTACATCCAAGACTGCATTGACAACAGCGGAGCCATTCTGGAATACGTCGGCACCAGAAACACGGCCAGGGACATGGATTTGATTCGCTCAATCATGCAATTGCCCAAGGTTAACTTCCTCGGCTACTCATACGGAACCGAATTGGCAGCCACCTACCTGGCACTATTTCCAAACAGGGTCGGCAGGTTTGTTTTGGACGGAGCAGTTGACCCAAGCATTTCGCCCAGGCAGGCAACAATCAATCAACTGATTGGTTTTGATGAGGCTTTTGAAAACTACCTTCAAGACTGCGTTAGCGGATCGTGTCCCCTGGGGAATGATGCTCAAGAGGCAAAACAAACAGTCGCTGAGCTTTTTGAAAGCATTGCCGAGAAACCAATAGCGGTGGGCTCCAGAGAACTCACCGGGGCTGGATTGGTAACGGGCATAATTGCAGCACTCTACCAACAGGCGGCATGGCCGATTCTGACCCAGGCTTTTGAAAATGTGCTGGCGGGTGATGGTGCAAGAATGCTGTTTCTTGCAGATTTTTATAACGAGCGAGAAGAAGATGGAAACTATCGAGGCAACCTGATTGATGCGAATATCGCTATAAATTGTGCTGACGGTCGATTGAGCTCGGATGAGTCAGAGGTTGAACAACTTAATCAGCAATTGGCAGACCTAAGTGACGTGTTTGGCGAGTCCTGGCAGGACGGGCATTTGATGTGTGCGGATTGGCCGGGGGCACCACCTGAGGAAAGTCTCGACTTTCGGCAAGCAACTGATGCAACACCTCTGGTTATTGGAACTACTGGTGATCCAGCAACTCCTTACTCCCAAGCGGTGAGTTTGAGCGAGTTATTGCAGGGGGCATTGCTTCTAACCTTTGAGGGCGAAGGGCACACCATTTACGGTCAGGGGGTGGAGTGCATTGACGGCCAGGTCAATGAGTATCTACTGACTGGGACACTGCCCCAAAAATTGGTTTGTTAACCTGGTTAAATATCTTCAAATAGTAAAAACAGGAAAATTTTTTCAAGTGTAAAGTTTGATTCAGGCTCAGGCCTTGGTTGCTGACAAAGAGGTCAGCACATTAGAACAAAGGAGTTCTATTGGAGACAAAAAACCAATCGGAAGTCTGGATTAAATATCAGAATTCTGACGAGTTCATCGCTCACCGCAAGCGGTTCCGATCGTTTGCCTTCCCATTTGCTGTGGGATTCCTAGTTTGGTATTTCTCATTCATCCTGTTGACCACGTTCGCTCGCGACTTTGTGTCAACACCAGTGTTTGGAAACATCAACCTCGCCTTCGTTCTGGCTATCTTGCAATTCGTTACCACGTTCGTTATCGCATGGCTCTACGACCGTTACGCAACGAAGAACCTTGATGGACCAGCAAACGATTTGAAAGAAAAAATTGAAAAGGAGTTGCAGGCATGACCGTAGATACGACACTTTTGGCGACATCGCTATTTGTTCTATTCATTCTGGTGACCCTTTTCATGGTCTACCGAGCAAACCAGCAGAGCAAAAAGTCATCCGACTTTTTTAATGCTGGTGGTTCGCTGAACGGTTTCCAAAACGGTTTGGCAATTTCCGCCGACTACATGTCAGCGGCCAGCTTCTTGGGAATCGCCGGCCTAATCTCTCTATTCGGATTTGACGGATTCCTGTATTCGATTGGTTTCTTGGTCGCTTGGCTTTTGGCCTTGTTGCTGGTTGCAGAACCATTGAGAAACTCAGGAAGATTCACCATGGGTGATGTTGTCTCATTCCGTATGAGCCAGCGCCCAGTTAGAACTGCTGCTGCAACATCAACAGTTATTGTTAGCGTTTTCTATCTGCTCGCGCAGATGGTTGGTGCGGGTGCACTGGTTGCATTGCTGCTGGGCTTCACTGACCCTGCTGCTAAAAACTGGATCATCGTCGGTGTTGGTTTGCTAATGATTCTGTATGTGACGGTCGGTGGAATGCGCGGAACAAGTTACGTTCAGATCACGCAGGCGTTTTTGTTGATCACTGGAGCAACTGCAATGACTGTGATGGTTTTGTGGAACTTCAACTTCGACCTCACCGGCTTGCTAGACAAGGCAGCCGAGATGAGTGGTCAGGGAATGGCGTTCTTGGAACCTGGAGGCAGATTCGGAGTTGACATCGTGGGAGACCCGGTAGCGACGCTGATTGGAAAAATCGACCTAATCTCACTAGCGCTTGCGCTGGTTTTGGGAACAGCTGGTTTGCCACACATTCTGATTCGTTTCTACACCGTGCCAAGTTCAAAGGTTGCTCGCAAGAGCGTGAACTGGGCAATCGGAAACATTGGTGCTTTCTACCTGATGACAATCGCTTTGGGATTCGGAGCAGCAGCTTTGGTTCCAAGAGAAGTGCTGGGAATGGGGCTCAATGATGATGGATCGGTTGTCAATCGAAGCGGTAACGTTGCAGCACCCCAGCTAGCTCTTGAGCTTGGTGGCGGAGCAGGAAGCCTCGGTGGTGCCATCATGTTGGCATTCATTGGAGCTATTGCCTTTGCCGTTATTTTGGCCACCGTTTCTGGTCTGACCCTGGCAAGCTCGACATCTTTTGCACACGATTTGTATGCGAAGGTGATCCGCAAGGGCAAAGCAACAGAGGCTGAGGAAGTTAGGGCAGCTCGCGTTGCAGCTTTGGTAATCGGACTGTTGGCCATTGTGCTGGCAATCTCCGCTCAGGGGCTGAATGTGGCCTTCTTGGTGGGATTGGCATTCGCAATTGCCGCCAGTGGAAACCTGCCGGCGGTGCTGTTGACGATGTTCTGGAAGCGCTTCAACACTCGTGGTGCAGTGTTTGCAATCTATGGAGGTTTGGGAGCGGCGTTGTTCTTGCTGATTCTCTCACCAAACTTCACCGGTGCCGCAAACAGCTTCATCCCGTTGGAGACAGGCATTGACATCAACATCTTCCCACTGAGAAACCCAGGACTAATCTCGATTCCATTCGGATTCTTCATGGGATGGTTGGGAACCGTTACCTCAAATGAAAACACCTCTGCCTACTACGCAGAGTTGGAGGTAAGGAGTCTTACCGGTGCTGACATCGGAAAGCCTTCCTCAAACAAGTAATAAAGCAAAAAAATTCAACCCTCGGGCATCACGCTCGAGGGTTGAATTTTTTATTTGAGAAACCACTTGCATTGAGTTTGATAGCTGTGGCAGACTTGGACAGTTCTAAAGCAGGGTCTTAGGCCCCCACTGCAGACATTGTGAACAGGAAACTGGTCCGGTCGTAGATAGATCCAAAACTAAATCTTCCATTGTTGGTGACCGCTGTTTGAAAAAACACAACTACCGGCACTTGGAGTTGAAGCCAACTGGCTTTGACAACTTAACAGCGTAAGTAGAAGTGCAGAGCAAATAGCTCTGACTGACAAGAGAGCGAGCAGCTATGGCGGCGAACAAGATTCGCATCCGGTTGAAAAGTTACGACCACCAGGTCATTGACTCATCAGCCAGCAAAATCGTCGACACGGTAACCCGTGCGGGAGCAAGTGTGGTTGGACCAGTTCCGCTACCCACAGAGAAAAACGTGGTTTGCGTTATCCGCAGCCCCCACAAATACAAGGACAGCCGTGAGCACTTCGAAATGCGCACACACAAACGTCTAATTGACATCGTCGATCCAACGCCAAAGGCAGTGGATTCGTTGATGCGTCTTGACCTGCCCGCAGATGTCAACATCGAGATCAAGCTCTAAGGATCACAATGGCTACCAAAACTAAGAACGTAAAGGGCCTGCTGGGCAAGAAGCTCGGCATGACTCAGGCCTGGGACGAAAACAACAAGATTGTTCCAATCACCGTTGTCGAGGCTGGCAGCAATGTCGTTAGCCAGATCAAGACCCTAGACACCGATGGCTACTCAGCTATTCAGGTTGCCTACGGTGCAATTGATCCTCGCAAGGTAAACCAGCCAAGCAATGGTCACTTTTCAAAGGCAGGAATCAACCCTCGCCGTCACCTAGCTGAAATCCGCACCGACGATGCTCACGAGTATGAGCTGGGCCAGGAGCTCGGTGTTGAGATTTTTGAAGTTGGCATGAAGCTGGATGTAGTTGGAACCAGCAAGGGTAAGGGTTTTGCCGGACACATGAAGCGCCACGGATTCTCCGGTGTTAGTGCTTCGCACGGTGCTCACAAAAACCACCGCAAGCCAGGTTCGATCGGTGCCAGTGCCACCCCATCACGTGTTTTCAAGGGCACCAGAATGGCTGGACGCATGGGCCACGACCGCGTTACAACTTTGAACCTAACTCTGCACGCAGTTGATGCAGAAAAGGGCCTACTGATGATCAAGGGTGCTGTTGCAGGTCCTAAGGGTCAGTTGGTATTCGTACGCAATGCCGTGAAGGAGGGCAACTAATGACCGCTGTCAACCTAGTCGACGCCACCGGTAAGAAAGCCGGCTCAGTTGATCTACCAGAGGCAATCTTTGATGCCCAGACAAACGTTCCACTAATTCACCAGGTAGTTGTTGCGCAGCAAGCAGCAGCGCGCCAGGGAAGCCACTCAACGCTTCGTCGCGGTGAGGTTTCAGGCTCTGGTCGCAAACCTTTCAAGCAGAAGGGAACCGGTCGTGCCCGTCAGGGTTCGATTCGTGCCCCACAGATGACCGGTGGTGGAATTGTTCACGGACCAAAGCCAAGGGATTACTCACAGCGCACCAACAAAAAAATGATTGCAGCAGCAGTCAGAGGTGCTCTCAGTGACCGTGCCCGCGCAGGTCGCATCCACGTTGTAACTGAGTTTGGAATCAACGACAAGCCATCCACCAAGCAGGCATCAGCCGTTATCAATCAGCTAGCGAAGGGTCGCAAAACCCTTGTTGTCATCGATCGCTCGGATGAGTTGAGTTACCTATCGCTTCGCAATCTGAAAAATCTGCACGTGTTGCCAGCTGATCAGATCAACGCCTACGACGTGTTGGCAAGCGATGACTTGATTTTCACAGCAGCCGCCCTAGAGGCATTCGTTACAGCCAAGAGTGAGGTGCAGGCATGAGTTACGGAAAAGATCTAAGAGATGTCATCATCAAGCCTGTTATTAGCGAAAAAAGCTACAGCTTGATTGATGAGGGCAAATACACCTTCGAGGTGGAGCCCACGGCAAACAAAACTGAAATCAAGCAGGCCATTGAGTTTGTCTTTGATGTGAAGGTTGCCTCCATCAACACCCTTAACCGCAGCGGCAAAACTCGCCGCACTCGCTTCGGAATGGGAAAGCGCAAGGACACCAAGCGTGCCATTGTCACCCTGAAGAGCGGGTCAATCGACATCTTTAGTCAGTAGGGAGTAAACAGATGGCTATTCGCAAACACAATCCGACCACTCCGGGTCGCCGTGGCATGAGCGTTTCTGACTTCAGCGAGGTCACACGCACCACTCCGGAAAAGTCACTGCTTCGCCCACTACCAAAAACTGGTGGACGTAACTCAGCTGGACGCATCACCACCCGTCACATTGGTGGCGGACACAAGCGCCAGTACCGAGTAATTGATTTCCGTCGTCATGACAAAGATGGAGTGCCTGCCAAGGTTGCTCACATTGAGTATGACCCAAACCGAACAGCAAGAATTGCTCTACTTCACTATGCAGATGGTGAAAAGCGCTACATCATTGCCCCAAACAACCTGGGTCAGGGAGATGCAATCGAGCAGGGACCGGCAGCTGATATCAAGCCTGGAAACAACCTGCCTTTGAAAAACATCCCGGTTGGAACAGTTCTGCACGCCATTGAGCTAAAGCCCGGTGGTGGAGCAAAGCTTGGTCGCAGTGCTGGTGCTTCTATTCGTTTGGTAGCCAAAGATGGACCAAATGCACAGCTTCGTTTGCCAAGTGGCGAGATTAGAAATGTTGATGCCCGTTGCCGCGCCACCGTTGGTGAAGTTGGTAACGCCGAGCAGATTAACATCAACTGGGGAAAGGCTGGACGTAAGCGCTGGAAGGGTGTTCGCCCAACAGTTCGCGGTGTTGCCATGAACCCAGTAGATCACCCACACGGTGGTGGTGAGGGACGTACCAGCGGTGGTCGTAACCCAGTATCGCCATGGGGTCAGAAAGAGGGCCGCACACGCAAGCCCAATCTGCCAAGTGATCGCCAAATTGTCCGTCGTCGCACCGCTAACAAAAAGCGCAAGTAGGAGAAGCTAAATGCCAAGAAGTTTGAAAAAGGGCCCATTCGTGGATGAGCACCTAATGCAGAAGGTGCGCACTCAGAACGAGGCCAGCAGCAAAAACGTAATCAAGACCTGGTCACGCCGCTCAATGATTGTTCCAGCCATGCTGGGTCACACCATTGCGGTGCACGATGGTCGCAAGCACATCCCGGTTTTTGTAACCGAGACCATGGTTGGCCACAAGTTGGGCGAGTTCGCTCCAACCAAGACCTTCCGCGGACACGTGAAAGACGATAAGAAGGGACGCCGCGGATAATGGAAGCTGTAGCTAAGATCAAGCACATTCGAGTAACCCCGATGAAGGCTCGCAGAGTTGTTGACCTAATCAGGGGCAAGCAGGCAAGTGAAGCGATGGCGATTTTGAAATTTGCCCCGCAGACCGCTAGCGAACCCGTATACAAATTGGTGCAGGCAGCAGTTGCCAATGCAAAGCACAAAGCAGACAGCACCAATCAGTTTGTGGATGAAGAGGACCTAATCATCAGCGAGGCATTCGTTGACGAGGGTGTCACTCTAAAGCGTTTTCGACCACGTGCCCAGGGAAGGGCATTCCGAATCAACAAGCGCACCAGCCACATCACCATCAAGGTTGCAACTCCTGATGAGATTGCTGCCAAGCGAGGCCAGAAGGCGAGGAGCAACTAATGGGTCAGAAAGTAAATCCTTACGGCTTTAGGCTGGGAATCACCACCGATCACAGATCACGTTGGTTCTCAGACAGCACCGCCAAGGGTCAGCGCTACAGCGACTACGTAACCGAAGACATTCGCATCCGCGAACTGTTGAACAAAAAACTAGACCGCGCTGGCATTTCCAGAATTGAATTGGAAAGAACTCGTGACCGCGTTCGTGTGGACATCTTTGCTGCCCGTCCAGGTTTGGTAATCGGTCGTCGTGGAGCTGAGGCTGAGGTTTTGAGAACCGAGCTTGAGAAGCTAACCGGCAAGCAGATTCAGCTAAACATCCTCGAGGTGAAATCACCGGAGGCGGATGCTCAGTTGGTTGCTCAGGGAATTGCTGAGCAGTTGAGTGCACGTGTTGCCTTCAGAAGAGCTATGCGTAAAGGAATTCAGGGAGCGATGCGAAGTGGCGCCAAGGGAATCAGGGTTCAGTGCTCTGGTCGTTTGGGTGGCGCTGAGATGAGCCGCAGTGAGTTCTATCGCGAAGGTCGAGTTCCACTACACACTCTTCGCTCAAACATCGACTACGGCTTCTATGAGGCCAAGACCACCTTCGGTCGCATCGGTGTAAAGGTTTGGATCTACAAGGGTGAGCTAACCAACAAGGAGCTAGCTCAGCAGCAGGCAAACCAAAAAGGTCGTGGCCGCGGCGGACGTCGCCCAGAGCCAGCAGCAACCGGAAGTGAGGCATAAATATGTTGATTCCACGTCGAGTTAAGTTCCGTAAGCAGCATCACCCAAAGCGTCGTGGCCAGGCAACTGGTGGCACCAAGGTGAGCTTCGGTGAGTATGGCATTCAGGCTCTAACCCCTGCATATGTCACTAACCGCCAGATTGAGTCTGCTCGTATTGCAATGACCCGTCACATCAAGCGTGGTGGAAAAGTTTGGATCAACATCTTCCCAGACCAGTCCATTACCAAAAAGCCAGCCGAAACCCGAATGGGTAGCGGTAAGGGTTCACCCGAGTGGTGGGTAGCAAACGTAAAGCCTGGAAGAGTTATGTTCGAGGTTGCCGGTGTTAGTGAAGAGCTAGCTAAAGAAGCTCTAACCCGTGCGATTCACAAACTCCCACTGAAGGCAAGAATCATCGCCAAGGAAGAAGGTGACGCATGATCGGAAGCAAGGATTTGGCTCCAGAGGAGCTGGACAAGATTGAAAACGCTTTGTTGATCGAAAAGCTAAAAGACGCGAAGGAAGAACTATTCAACCTCCGCTTTCAGTCAGCCACCGGTCAGCTGGAAAGCCACGGACGCATCAAGGCCGTGAAGCGCGACGTTGCTCGCATCAACACTGTAATTAGAGAGCGTGAACTGGGCATCAGGGTTGTTCCTGAGCCTGTGGAAAAAGTCGAGAAGAAGCCTAAAAAGGCTGAGGCGGAGGAGAAGTAATGGCTGAGCAAGCATCTGCTGCCACCCAGGATCGCGGTTACCGCAAGTCCAGGCGTGGATATGTAGTCAGCGACAAGATGGATAAGACCATCGTGGTGCTGGTGGAAGAGCGTAAGAAACACCCGCTGTATGGCAAGGTCATGCGTCTGAGCAAGAAGGTGAAAGCTCACGATGAGCAGAACACCGCAGGCATCGGCGATCTAGTGCTAATTGACGAGACTCGTCCATTAAGCGCAACAAAGAACTGGCGTCTAGTCGAGATTCTCGAAAAGGCGAAGTAACACCCAAGGTCAAGGCCGTCGGAATGGTCTGACAGAAACAGGAGTAACAAAGTGATTCAGCAGGAATCCCGACTCAAGGTAGCGGACAACACCGGTGCCAAGGAGTTGCTAACGATTAGAGTGCTGGGAGGCTCGGTTCGACGCTGGGCTGGCATCGGCGACACCATCGTGGCAACCGTGAAAGACGCAATCCCCGGTGGCAACGTCAAAAAAGGTGACGTAGTCAGGGCGGTTATTGTGCGCACTGTTAAAGAAGCTCGCAGACCTGATGGAAGCTACATCAAGTTTGACGAGAACGCAGCGGTGATCATCAAAAACGATGGCGAGCCACGTGGAACCCGTATCTTCGGGCCAATCGGACGTGAGCTTCGTGACCGTCGTTTCATGAAGATCATCTCACTCGCTCCGGAGGTGTTGTAAATGGATATTCGCAAAGGCGATCTAGTTCAGGTCATCTCAGGCTCAACTGAGGCTCGCGGTGGTTACCGCGGCAAGCAGGGGCGTGTTTTGAGCGTTGATCTAGAAAAGAACAAGGTAATTGTTGAGGGCGTAAACCTAGTCAAAAAGCACACTCGTGTTGGCCAGGGAGAGCGTGGCGGCAAGACCGGTGGAATTGAGACCATGGAGGCTCCAATCCACGTGTCAAACGTTGCATTGATTGACCCCAAGAGCAAAAAGCCAACCAGGATTGGTTTTGTTACCAAGACTGTGAAGCAAGACGGCGTAGAGATCACCAAAAAGGTTCGCGTTAGCAAGAAAAGCGGGGAGGAAATCTAATGGCAGTTGCAGAGAAGACTCAGCCAAGACTGAAAGCCACCTACCGCAATGAAATCATTGCCAAGTTGCAAGAGCAGTTTGGTTTCAAAAACATCAACCAGGTTCCAGGGCTTACCAAAGTCGTTGTGAACATGGGTGTTGGTGAGGCTGCCAGAGACGGCAAGCTAATCGAGGGTGCGATCAGTGATTTGACAAAAATCACCGGCCAGAAGCCCAAGGTAAACATCGCCAAGAAATCAATCGCTCAGTTCAAACTGCGTGAGGGACAGCCAATTGGTGCAGCAGTCACCATGCGTGGCGACCGCATGTGGGAGTTCACCGACAGATTGCTGAACCTAGCCCTTCCTCGAATTAGGGACTTCAGGGGTTTGAGTGCCAAGCAGTTTGATGGAAATGGAAACTACACCTTTGGTCTAAACGAGCAGAGCATGTTCCACGAAATCAACCAGGACGACATTGATCGCCCACGGGGTATGGACATCACAATTGTGACCTCCGCCAAGACTGACGAAGAGGGCAGAGCACTTCTTCGCGAACTAGGTTTTCCGTTCAATAACTAAATACCAATCATGTAGGTCTCCAGGGCCTGAAAGCGCTGGAGATACCGCACGAGAAAGGCAACAAACATGACAATGACAGATCCGGTAGCAGATTTTCTGACCCGGCTGCGCAACGCGAACCTGGCTCAGCATGAGTCAGCCAGTGTTCCCTTCAGCAAGATCAAGGGAAACATCGCCGAGATTCTGAAATCCGAAGGTTATATCAAGGGTTTCTCAATTGAGGACGCAAGGGTTGGTAAGACCCTTACCGTGAACCTGAAATACGGTGAGTCAAAAGCAATCTCCGGAATTAAGCGAGTCAGCAAGCCTGGTTTGCGTGTTTATGCGAAAAGCGATGAGCTTCCTCGCGTAATGGGTGGATTGGGAATTGCAATTATTTCCTCCTCATCTGGATTGCTAACTGACCGCCAAGCAGCAAAGAAGGGAGTGGGTGGCGAAGTCGTCGCCTACATCTGGTAAGCGCTATGTCAAGAATTGGAAAAATGCCTATTGCCATCCCACAGGGGGTGGAAGTTAACATCAACGGCCAGCAGGTTAGTGTCAAAGGTCCCAAGGGTGAATTGAGCCTAGAGATCAGCGAACCAATCAAGGCCAAGGTTGAAGAAAACGAAATTGTTGTGACACGTCCTGATGAGGAGCAAACTTCAAAAGCTCTGCACGGACTGTCAAGAACTTTGATTGCAAATAACGTGCAGGGTGTCTCCCAGGGTTTCCAGAAGTCATTGGAAATCGTTGGAACTGGTTACCGCGCAATGGCTAAGGGCTCAAGCATTGAGCTGGCACTTGGTCTTTCGCACCCAGTAGTGGTTGACCCACCTGCAGGTGTTACCTTGCAGGTCGAAGGCCAGAACAAGATTATTGTCAGCGGAATTGATAAGCAGGCCGTCGGTGAGGTGGCTGCTAACATCCGCAAACTTCGTAAGCCAGAGCCATATAAGGGCAAGGGAATTCGTTACGAGGGTGAATACGTTCGCCGCAAGGCTGGAAAGGCTGGTGCCTAATGTCGCTAAGAGCTAATAGAGGAAAATCAGCAACCGCTGCTCGTAACCGTCGTCACCTAAGACTTCGCAAGAAGGTAAATGGAACCGGCGAAAGGCCAAGATTGGTTGTTACTCGCAGTGCCAGGCACCTGTTTGTGCAGGTGGTTGATGACACTCAGGGTCACACCCTGGCCAGTGCCTCCACCATGGAAAAGGGTCTACGTAGCCACGATGGCGACAAGACCGCCAAGGCCACAGAGGTTGGCAAGTTGATTGCTGAGCGCGCAAAAGAAAAAGGCGTGACTCAGGTTGTGTTTGATCGCGGAGGTAACCGCTACGCAGGACGCGTAGCAGCAATTGCCGACGCTGCCCGGGAAGGAGGGCTGGTCCTGTGAGTGAAGAAAACAAAGCGCCAGAAACAGAGGCGAACTCTGAGTCAGTGGTTGAGGCCACTCCTCCAACCACGGTTGACCCAAATGAGCGCGAACAGCGCCAGGGCCGACGTGAGCGTGGACCAAAAAACGAGCAGCGCCGCGAGCGTGAGGACAAGTCCAGTCCATTCTTGGAGCGTGTTGTAACAATCAACCGTGTTGCCAAGGTGGTTAAGGGTGGTCGTCGTTTCGCCTTCACAGCCCTAGTGGTTGTTGGTGACGGCGAAGGAACAGTTGGTGTCGGTTACGGCAAGGCCAAAGAGGTTCCAGCCGCAATTGCCAAGGGCGTTGAGGATGCCAAGAAGAACTTCTTCGTGATTCCACGCATCGGATCAACAATTCCTCACCCAGTTCAGGGTGAAGCTGCTGCCGGAGTTGTTTTGCTTCGTCCAGCCGCTGAGGGAACCGGTGTTATCGCCGGTGGTCCAGTGCGTGCAGTTTTGGAGTGTGCAGGTGTTCACGATGTTTTGTCAAAGAGCCTCGGTTCTTCAAACACTTTGAACATCGTTCACGCAACCATCGAAGCATTGCGTCAGCTTGAAGGACCAGAATCGGTTGCCAAGCGTCGTGACAAGTCAGTCTCTGAGGTTGCCCCAGCAAGAATGTTGAAAACTGATCAGAAGGCAGGTGCCTAATGGCTGCCAGATTGAAAGTCACCCAAATCAAAAGTGAGATTGGTGGAAAGCAGAACCAGCGCGACTCGCTAAGGACCCTAGGTCTAAAGCGCATCGGCGACATCGTTGTGAAAGACGACTCGTCAAGTGTTCGTGGTTTGGTAAACACTGTTAGCCACCTTGTAAAAGTCGAGGAGATTAACAACTAATGGCTGAAGAGAAAAAGCCTGAAAAGAAGCCAGCGGCAAAGCCCGCTGCTAAAAAGGCACCCGCAAAGCCAGCAGCCAAGTCAACAGCGGCTAAACCTGCTGCAAAGACCACCGCAGCCAAAAAGCCAGCGGCGAAGGCTCCTGCAAAAGCAGCAGCAAAGCCAGCAGCTAAGTCCACTGCAGCTAAGTCAGCGGCAAAGCCCGCTGCTAAACCGGCTGCTAAACCGGCTGCTAAGACCACTGCGGCAAAGCCTGCAGCCAAGTCAACCGCAGCCAAGCCTGCAGCCAAGCCTGCAGCCAAGGCAACAGCTTCCAAGTCAACTGCCACTAAAGCACCAGCGGCTAGTGCGGCAAAGACCACGGCTGCTAAACCAGCTGCAGCAAAGGCAAGCTCTACTGAGTCAACCGAGGAAAAGGCTTCAGTTCTCAAACTGCATCACCTGCGTCCAGCGCCCGGTGCGAAAAAAGCCAAGACGCGAGTTGGTCGTGGTGAGGGATCTAAGGGTAAGACTGCGGGTCGTGGAACCAAGGGAACCAAGGCTCGTTACCAGATGCGATTGGGCTTCGAAGGTGGTGGCGTGAACCTAGTTATGCGCACACCCAAGCTTCGTGGATTCAAAAACCCATTCAAGATTGAATACCAGGTAGTCAACGTTGCCAAGCTTGCAGAGTTGTTCCCAGAGGGAGGCAAGATCACAGCAGATGATCTAGCAGCCAAGGGTGCAGTTCGTAAGGGAGAACCAGTAAAGGTACTCGGTGATGGAGACATCTCGGTTAAGCTAGATGTAACAGTCGAAAAGGTTTCCCGTTCAGCCAAAGAGAAAATTGAGGCTGCCGGGGGATCTGTAAACGGCTAGGCCGTAGGAGGCAAATTTGTTTAGTGCTATTTCGAGGGCATTCAAAACCCCGGATCTGCGAAGGAAGTTAGCTTTCACGCTAGCTCTGCTTGCGATCTTTAGGTTGGGTTCATTCATTCCCGCGCCGTTTGTGGATTATGGCAATGTGCAGGCATCCCTTGCGCAGACCCAAACCACTGGTGGTCTGTATGAATTAGTGAATCTATTCAGCGGTGGAGCACTGCTTCAGCTGAGTATCTTTGCCCTCGGAATTATGCCTTACATCACCGCCAGCATCATCACTCAGTTGTTGCGGGTAGTAATCCCAAGATTTGAGGCTTTGCACAAAGAAGGTCCCCAGGGTCAGGCAACTCTGACTCAGTACACAAGGTATTTGACTATTGCTCTTGCCATGTTGCAGGCCACCACTTTGGTAACTGTTGCAAGGCAGGGAGCCCTGTTTGGTTCAAACACGGGCCTGCCATTGCTTACCGATGATGGCCCGCTAGCAATCTCGTTGATTGTTATCACCATGACAGCAGGTACCGGACTGATCATGTGGCTTGGTGAGCTAATCACTGAGCGTGGAGTTGGAAACGGCATGTCATTGCTTATTTTCACCTCCATTGCAGCGACCTTCCCATCGGCTTTGTTGCAGATTTTGCAAACCAGGCCAATCGAGATTTTCCTGATTGTGATGCTGGTGGGCTTTGTGGTTGTTTTGCTGGTTGTTTTGGTAGAGCAATCTCAGAGAAGGATTCCAGTTCAGTATGCAAAGAGGATGGTCGGACGCCGAAGCTATGGCGGTCAGGCAACCTACATTCCAATCAAGGTAAACACTGCAGGTGTCATCCCGGTTATCTTTGCCTCCTCCATGCTTTACCTGCCAGCGCTGTTGGCGCAGTTCAACCAACCAGATCCCGTGACTGGAGAATTGCCAGGCTGGGTTAGCTGGGTAAGTCAGTATCTGACTACCGGTGACAACATTTTTTACGCAGCAGTGTATTTCTTTCTGATTGTTGGATTCACCTACTTCTACGTCAGCATCACCTTCAACCCTGAAGAGATTTCAGACAACATGAAGCGCTACGGAGGCTTCATTCCTGGAATCCGTGCGGGTAGGCCAACCACAGAGTTTTTGGACTACGTGCTTTCAAGAATTACCGCCGCCGGTGCAATCTACTTGGGTCTGATTGCTTTGATACCGCTGGTAGCTTTTGCGGCAATCGGAACCAACCAAAACTTCCCATTCGGAGGTACATCGATTTTGATTATCGTTGGCGTTGGTCTGGCCACCGTGAAGCAAATCAGCGCTCAGATGGAGCAGCGGAACTATGAGGGCCTATTGAGATGAGGCTTCTCATAATTGGTCCTCCAGGGGCGGGGAAGGGCACGCAATCAGTTTTGATTGCGGAGAAGCTAGGCATCCCAGCAATTTCCACCGGAGACATTTTTCGCTTCAATGTGAAAAACGAGACTGAGTTGGGAAAGAAAGCCAAGTCCTACATGGATGCTGGCGAGTATGTCCCAGACAGCCTTACCAATGAATTGGTTAGAGACAGACTTAGTCACGATGATGCCCAGAATGGTTTTTTGCTAGACGGATATCCACGCACCCAGCCTCAGGTTGACACTCTTGATGAGATATTGGCCGAGCAGCAGACTTCGTTGGATGGGGTTATCTTGCTGGAGGCTGACCAGGAGGAATTGGTTTCTCGCTTGGCAAACAGGGCTCGCGAACAGGGAAGAACAGATGACAGCGAGGATGTAATCCGTCATCGTCTAGGGCTTTATACCGAAGAAACAGAACCCCTAATCAGTATTTATTCAGATCGAGGCATGGTTGCTCGAGTTGATGGTCTAGGCGAGATTAGTGAAGTCACTGAAAGAATTGACGCAGCTATCGCAAGCTTTGGCTAAAAAATGGGATCCAGTTACACAAAAAAATCTGATTCAGACATAGCCGCCATGATGGCTGCCGGTGAGCTAACCGCTAGGGCACTGGCAAATCTTAAAAAAGCCATAAAACCCGGTGTTACTACTTTGGAGTTAGACGCCATTGCAGAGGACACCATCAGATCAAATGGTGGAAGACCCAATTTTCAACTAGTCCCCGGTTACCAGCACACAATTTGTGCCTCAGTCAATGATGAGATTGTGCACGGGATTCCATCGGAGAAAACTTTGCAGGCCGGAGACATCATCAGCATCGACTGCGGTGCCGAGGTCAACGGTTGGAATGGAGACAGGGCAATAACCGTAATTGTTCCGGGTGCTGAGGACCCTGCAAGACAAATGCTCAGTGATGTCACCCATGGGTCTTTATGGGAGGGAATAGCAGCTCTTTATTTGGGCAAAAGACTGAACCACGTTGGTGTTGCCATTGAAAGTTTTGTTGAAAAAAACAGTAACTACGGCATCTTAGAGCAGTATGTCGGCCACGGTATTGGTCGCTCAATGCATGAAGCTCCACCCGTTTATAACTTTGGAGTTCGGGAAAGATTGCCCAAGATAAGCCCAGGTTTGGTGGTGGCTATTGAACCGATGTTGACTGCTGGCAGCCCCGAAACATTTGTTGCGGAAGATGATTGGACAGTAAAAACCAAGGACGGCGGTGACGGTGCTCACTGGGAGCACTCAATTGCCGTTCACAGCAAAGGCATTTGGGTTTTGACCGCAGAAGATGGTGGAGAGTCTGAATTGGCCAAATTTGGAATCAAACCTATTCCTCCAAAAGGCTAGACAGTAACCCCAAAGATTCGCTAAGATTTCCCTTTGGCGTCTGATACATGTCCTCCATCCTTTTTGAGGTAGTAGAACTGTGTTTTTCGCTGACCAACTAGTG
>CAJXMQ010000009.1 GCA_913056225.1 uncultured Micrococcales bacterium
CCCTATAATTTCAGGGTTACCGAGTTGTGAGGTTGTTTTGATTACACCAGACATTATCTTGGTGCTTGCCCTTGGTGCTCTGATTCTATTTATGTTCGCCAACAATCGTAAGCGCCGTAAGCAGGCCGAAGAATTAATGAATTCTCTGAAGGTGGGAGACAAGATTTTGCTGCACTCCGGCATTTTCGGAACCATTACCGCCTTGGAAGAGGATAGATTGACTATTGAGACCGCTCCCAAGGTTCACCTAACTGTAATCAAACAGGCCGTTAGATCCGTGGAGACCGCAGTCCCGGCAGACACCGATAACGAAGAGGCGTAAATTTTGGCGGAAAACAATGTTCGCAGATCAGCGAGCCGGAGATTACTTTGGCTGCTGGTAATCATTCTGGGACTTACTGGATTGGTTGGTTGGGCTAACGTCAGTGACCAGCCAAACGCCGAGTGGAGCCCAAAACTTGCACTTGACCTGGAGGGTGGAACAGAAATCATCCTTGCACCCTCTGTGTTAGATGGTGAGCGCGCTACAGAGGAGCAGTTGCAGCAAGCAGTTGAGATTATTAGGCAGAGAGTTGATGCAAGTGGTGTGGCAGAGGCGAGAGTCGCCACTCAGGGAAATCAGAACATCGTCGTTAGCATCCCCGGCACGCCTGACCCAAATACCCTGCAGTTGATTCGCGCCAGCGCTAAATTGGAATTTAGGCCAGTTCTCACAACTTCGGCTAGCACCCCAACTGAAGAAGTTGGCGGCTTAGATGAAGAAGGCCAACAACTAGAGGATTCACCGTCGATTGAACCCCAAAACGCGAGTGATCCAAGCTGGATCACGCCAGCTGTTCAGAATGAATTTGACACTCTAGATTGTTCACAGGATTTCAGGGAAGCGGGTCAAGTAGATGATCCAAATCGCCCTCTGGTTACATGCGATACATCGCTGACTCAGAAGTACATTCTTGGACCCGTTGAGGTTGAGGGTGCGAACATTGCGGATGCCACGAGTGGAACAGTTACTACTTCAACTGGTGCCTCTACAAACGAATGGGCTGTAAACATTGAATTTGACGCAGATGGAACCGAGAGATTCTCGCAGGTAACCTCAAGGCTATTCAGCCTTACCGAGCCTAGGAATCAGTTCGCTATCACGCTCGATGGATTTATCATCACCGCACCCAGAGTGAACGATGTTATTCCTAACGGCCAAGCCCAGATCACTGGAAGTTTCACACAGGACACATCGCAAATTCTTGCGGATCAGTTGAAATATGGTGCTTTGCCGATTGGTTTCGAGGTTCAGAGTCAAGAAAACATTTCAGCGACTCTAGGTACGGAGTCTTTGAACTCTGGATTGATTGCTGGTCTGATTGGTCTAATTCTGGTCGTGATTTATATGACTTTCCAGTATCGAGGCCTTGCAATAGTTACCCTGGGTTCCCTGCTGGTTGCGGGTATCTTGGTATATCTGATTATTCTGTATCTTGCCTGGAGGCAGGGATATCGTCTCTCACTTGCGGGAGTGGCGGGATTAATTGTTGCAATTGGAATTACATCGGATAGCTTCATCGTTTATTTCGAGCGAATTCGGGATGAGATTCGTGATGGAAGAACCCTTGAAAATGCAGTTGAGGCGGGTTGGACCAGAGCTTTTAGAACAATCCTTATCAGTGATGCGGTTACTCTAACTGCCGCTGTCGTTCTTTACTGGCTGACAGCTTCCAGTGTTCGTGGTTTTGCATTCACACTTGGTTTGGTGACCTTGATTGACCTTGTGATAGTTCTCTTGTTCACTCACCCAATGGTGCAGACGCTTGCTCGCACCAAATTCTTCAAATCTGGTGGACCTTGGTCAGGCTTTGAGGTTGGCAAAGTAGCTGCAAGTTACGTTGGACGGGGACAATTCAGGGTGACTGAAGGTTTGGCAAAGGGCAAGGTTGAAAGCTCAGGCAAGGAAGCAGTAAAGAGGCAGACCATTGCTGAGCGTAAAGCCCAGGAGATCAGAGAGCGAGGCGAGTCCTAATGGCTAGTTTTAGAGATTTTGGAAATGACCTTTACTCCGGAAAGCGCTCTTACGGATTTGTTGCGCGTCGAAAGACCTGGTATGTGGTCGCAGCGGTACTTGTGGTTGCTGCAATTCTGGCTCCTGTTCTACGCGGTGGTTTTAGTTTTGGTATTGAATTCACCGGTGGTAGCGAATTCAGAATTGACGGGGTTAGCTCACAGGGCGAAGCATTAGCCACGGACACGGTTGATGAGCTTTTCCCAGGAAGCGAGAGCGTGGTCTCAACCGTTGGAACAGACTCCATCAGAGTCCAGACAGAGCAGCTTGCAGATCTTGAGTCAGAAGAACTTAGGTTAGCCCTCGCCGATGCCTACGGTGTCGAAGGAGGGGAAGTGGCCAGTAGCTTTATAGGTCCCAACTGGGGCGCCGATGTCACTGCGCAAGCTATTCAGGGCTTGGTGGTGTTTTTGATCCTGGTGAGTCTGCTGATGGCTGTTTACTTCCGGTCTTGGAAGATGTCGGTAGCAGCGCTGGCGGCTCTGGCGCACGACCTAATTATCACCATAGGTATCTATGGCGGTTTGGGTCTTGAAATTTCCCCTGCGGCGATTATTGGCTTTTTGACGATTTTGAGCTACTCGCTTTATGACACGGTGGTGGTTTTTGACAAGGTTCGTGAGAACACGACAAATGTTGAATTCAGTGAAAACGTGACTTTCGCAGAACAGGTGAATTTAGCGGTGAATCAGACTTTGGTTCGCTCAATCAACACCTCTGTTGTTGCAGTGTTGCCAGTTGCCGGAATTCTGTTTATCGGCTCTCTGCTTCTCGGAGCGGGAACATTGACCGATATTGCACTTGCGTTATTTGTTGGAACCATTGTTGGAACCTACTCTTCGGTGTTCATTGCTGCGCCTGTTTATGCCCACATTCGCGAAAACGAGACTAAATTCCGTGAGGCTGCTGAGCGAGTTCAGGCAAACCGGGCGTAGAATTCTGCTCACGGGAGGTGATGCAGAATGACAGACAGTCTTTCCACTCTGCGCTCTCGCCTGCCTCGAATCTTCACACGCGAAAGTCCTTATTCAAACAATGAGATGAGCGACGTTGTTCGCATTGTTAAATCGAATCATCCCAAAGGGGACACCCAGCTGATTCAGCGAGCCTTCAAGCGCGCTGAACAACAACACGATGGACAGTTTCGTAAATCTGGTGAGCCATACATCACCCACCCAGTTGCGGTTGCAAAGATTCTGGCTGAGTTGGGCACCGGTCCAAGCACGATAGCTGCCGCACTACTGCACGACACGGTAGAAGATACCAATTACAGTCTGGAGCAATTACGGACTGAATTTGGCGAGGAGGTTGCCCTGCTGGTTGATGGGGTTACCAAACTTGACAAGGTCAAACTGGGGGATAAGGCCCAAGCTGAAACCATTCGGAAGATGATTGTTGCAATGAGCAAGGACATCAGGGTTTTGGTTATCAAGCTAGCCGACAGACTGCACAATGCCCGCACCTGGGGGTTTGTTCCTATCGAGTCGGCCAAGCGAAAAGCTCAAGAGACCTTGGAAATTTACGCACCGTTGGCACATCGTTTGGGAATCAATACCATCAAGTGGGAACTGGAGGATCTCAGTTTCGGTGTGCTTTACCCAAAGGTGTACGAGGAGATTATCAACCTGGTCAAGCAGCGAACCCCAAAACGTAGCGAATACACCGACCAGGTCATCTCCGATATTGACTACGAGCTAAGACAGAACAAAATCAAGTCAAAGGTTGAAGGACGCCCCAAACAGTATTACTCCATCTATCAAAAAATGGTTTTACGTGGACGCGAGTTTGATGACATATACGACTTGGTCGGCATTCGCATATTGGTTCCTTCTGTCAAGGACTGTTATGCAGCTCTTGGAGCTCTGCATGCTAAGTACTCTCCAGTCCCGGGCAGGTTTAAAGATTACATAGCAATGCCGAAGTTCAATCTCTATCAGTCATTACACACCACATTGATTGGACCAAGCGGGCGGGCCGTTGAGATTCAAATCAGAACTCACGACATGCACCAGCGCGCGGAATACGGAGTCGCCGCTCACTGGAAGTACAAGGCTGCCGCCAAAGGCGAGCAAGCCCAAGATGATGGCCTAGCTTGGCTAAAGAGAATTAGCGACTGGGAGAGTGAAACTGAAGATCCTGGCGAATTCCTGGACAGTCTCAGGTATGAAATTGGCGCAAAAGAGGTCTATGTCTTCACGCCAAAAGGCAGGGTCGTGGGACTTCCATCGGATGCTACTCCCGTCGATTTTGCCTATGCGGTGCATACGGAGGTCGGACATAAAACCATAGGCGCAAAAGTAAATTCTCGATTAGTTCCGCTGGACACTACTTTGAACAGTGGCGACGTGATTGAGGTATTGACCAGCAAGAGTGAAGGAGCTGCGCCGAGTAAGGATTGGTTGAATTTTGTCCGCTCGGCAAGAGCTCGGGCAAAGATTAAGCAGCATTTCAGTGCTGAGCGCAAGGAACAGGCTGAGGAGACAGGTAGAGACTTGCTGGCCAAGGCAATGCGTAAGCAGTCTTTACCACTTCAGCAGTTGATGGGTAGCGATGCCCTGTTAGAGGTCGTGGCTGATCTCAAATACGTGTCCCTGGAGGGATTACTCACTGGGGTTGGCGAAGGGCATGTTTCAGCAACGAGCGTTGTGGAGAAACTCATTTCAAAGACCCAAGCTGCAGAGGATTTGAATACTGGAGAACTAACTCAGATCAGCACCAAACCATCAAAGCGTGGGTCTGATAACTATGTCCTGGTCAAAAATAGCCCTGATGTGCTGACCAAGATAGCAAGGTGTTGCACACCGGTTCCCGGAGATCCGATTATGGGATTTATCACCAGGGGAGAGGGTGTGAGCATTCACAGGGATGACTGTAAGAATGTGAAATCACTTGAAGAGCAACCAGAGCGGGTTGTGGAGGTTAGCTGGTCTGACACCACAAAAGGAATTTACTTGGTACAAATCCAAGTTGAGGCACTGGATCGATCAGGACTGCTTAGTGATGTCACTCGCGTGCTCAGCGAAAATCACGTGAATATTCTCAGTGCCGCGGTTACCACGAGAAAAGACCGCGTGGCGCTAAACAGGTTTTCCTTTGAGATGGCTGACCCGTCTCACCTCGATCACATCTTCAATCAAATTAGGAGAATTGACGCCGTCTACGACGTCTATCGTGTTCAGGGTGGCTAGTTAGTCGCCTGCTTTGCCGCTTCCAGCCATGATTTTCTGGCTTCTAGGTTTTTCTCAAGCTCTTGCTTTTTCTTGGCATCCTTAGCGTCTGCAATCTGCGATTGGATATCAGCTATGGACTGTTCCAACTGATCTATCAAAGAGTTCGAACGGTGCTGGCTTTCAGGGTCTGTTCGACGCCACTCATCTTCTTCTTTTTGCTTGATGGCAGTTTCTACCTTCGACATGCGTGTGTCGAGTTCACGGATCTTGTCCTTTGGCACGCGACCAATTTTTGACCATTCGGTATTCACCCTGGATAGCTCTTCTCGAGCTTTCTTTAGGTCCTCGATTTTGATGCTTTCAGCTTTCTTTACAAGCTCAAGCTTCAGTTCGAAATTTGCCATCTCCTGTTCTCGGAGTTTCTCATTTTCAGCCTTCTTCTGCTCAAATATGGCGTCACCAGCTTTTTTGAACCTATCCCAGAGCGCTTCCTCGCCTTTTCCAATTCGAGCAGCCTTTTTCCATTTATCTTGAAGGCCTTTGAATTCGTCGGCTGCTTGGGAGCCCTTGCTTACCAAATCCTCAGCTTGTTTCACGAGATCATTTTTTAGCTTCTTGGATTCTTTGACACGCTTGTCAAGATCCGCAAAAAAAGCACGTTTATCCGCTTCAAACTTTGCACGGGCTTTGCTAAATCTCTTCCAAATTGGATCTGCCTGAGCCTTGGGAACCCTTGGTCCGTTTTTCTGCAGCGTCTGCCAGGTTTCGAAAAGCTCTTGCATGTCCTTACCCGCATTTTTCCAGATGGTTTTTGAAGGGTCGCGGTTTGCAATTTGTTCCGCCTTGGCGGCTATTTTTTCCTTCTCGGCCAGAGCTTTGGCAATTTCTTCCTCAGTTTTCTTCTTATGTTGCTCTCTCAAGCCCTCTAATGCCGGTTTGAGGGCCTCAACTCGGGTTCTGAGAGTATTTACATCACCAACAAATTTTGGCTCGCTGAGCTCCTTTTCGACAGCCTTTAGGTTTTCCTCGACCGCACTTGGGGTGGCACTAGTTGTTTTGATTCTTTGTTCCAGCAATCTGACCTGAGCTTCAAGGTCATCATATTTTCGAGAGAAGTAGGCGAGCGCCTCTTCTGCGGTGACATTTGGGTACTGTCCAACGAGTGTTTTCTCACCCCCGTCTATTAGGTAGACGTTGTTGTTTTCATCAACACTTGCGTGCGAGGTTTCTATAGACAATTTCGAAGCTCCTGTTTATTGAATTTCGACAGAATTCAGTATTACTGGTTCTGCCGGAGTTCCATCATTACTGCCATCTGCTGTTCCTTGTGAGGCAATTTCACTAACTGTTTCAAGACCGTTATCAACCTGACCCATGATTGTGTAGCCTCCTGCAACATCGCTGGGTATCACGCTGTCCTCATAGACAATGAAAAATTGGCTCCCCATACTGTCTCCGAGATTACCCGCTCTGGCCATGGCAATGGTACCCGCTGGGTATAAATCATCCTCAGGTGCGTTCTCAATCGGACCCCAGGTGTATCCAGGTCCGCCGGTGCCGTCTCCGTTTGGATCACCGCACTGCAAGACAAAAATTCCGTCAGTCACCAATCGGTGACATTCCATGTCCTCATAAAAGCCCTCTTCGGACAAAGAAACAAAGTTCGCAACTGCTTGTGGAGCCTGCTCGCCGAACATGGTGATCTCCAGTGGCTGGTCATTCAAAACAAGTTCCCCGCTCCAGTCTCGGTTCTCGCTCAAACTTGGACTCGGAGCCTCTTTCTGGATAACGTCTGTCAATTCCTCCACTGATTCTTCTAGTGATGCAGCGGGTGGTTCGCCAGGTCCGAAGTACAAAATTTGACCCACAGCCGTTACCAACACAGCGCCCAGTGCAATGGATGCGAATAACCGATTGTCCTTGGGTGCACGTTCAGCTCGTTGCCTGGCTATCTCTTGCTTTGCCTTGTAGCGACGGGTTATTTCTTGTTCCTGATTTTTCTTTGACATTTGTCTCCTAGCCCCGACCATTGTAGTTCTCATAGAGTTGCTGTTATGCAAAAACAACTTGCCGAGATTTTGCGGCCAACCAGCTTCGATGATTTCGTAGGCCAGTCTCACTTGTTTGAACCGAGTTCCCCCATTGCCAAGATGATTGAAAGCAAACAGCTTCGCTCAATTGTGCTTCAAGGACCTCCCGGCACCGGTAAGACCACCTTGGCTAGATTGCTGGCGCAATCAGTTGAAGCAGAGTTTGTGGAGTTGAGCGCAATTGACGTTGGCGTCAAAGAGATTCGAGAGGTGACCAAGAAAGCTACCGAGATCTGGCAGACCTACCAGCGTCATACTGTTTTGTTTCTGGATGAAATCCATCGCTTCTCCAAATCCCAGCAGGACTCACTGCTGAAAGTTACTGAAAACGGAACCGTCAGTCTGATTGGCGCAACCACCGAAAACCCATCTTTTGCTCTGAACCCAGCCATGCAGTCGAGAATGTTGATAGTGAGACTGCAATCGCTGAACGATCAAGATGTCGCTGAAATAGCCTCCAGAGCCGCCAAGGCGACGTCGAAGACAATTGACCAAGAATCGATTGAATTGCTGGTAGCTCTTTGTGGCGGAGATGCTCGTAGGCTCATTTCAATCGTTGAGATGGCTAATGACCCTATTGACGAAAAGGCAGTCAGAACAGTTCAGGAAAGACTCCAGCTTCACTATGACCGAGCTGGTGATAATCACTATCAAACAATTAGCGCCTTCATAAAATCTGTTCGTGGAAGCGATGTCAATGCAGCAATCCACTACCTGGCACTGATGCTTGTTGGTGGAGAGGATCCAATGTTTGTGGCAAGACGCTTGGCTATTTTGGCCAGCGAGGATATCGGGCTTGCTAACCCCAATTCACTCACCGCTGCTGCCGCAACAATGCAAATCGTTCAGCAGATCGGCATGCCAGAGGCCAGAATCCCTCTTGCTCAACTAACCGTGATGCTGTGTTTGAGCGGGAAATCCAACTCCACTTACAACGCAATCAATCAAGCTATGGAAGATGTTTCAAATGGGCTAAAAGGTTCGATCCCTGAATACCTGCTACCAAGAGCTAAGGGATACAAATATCCTCATGACTTTGATGCAAAAATTGTGAGGCAGGAGTACAGCAACCATGATTTACCCAGCTATTACATCCCTGGCGACTTAGATGCCGAAAAAGCCTTTGCTGAGAGATATGCAAAAATTCAGGAGATTTTGAAGCCAGGCTCTAGCGCTTGAGGAAACCCGCGTGCTATCATTTCGTGGTTGTTTGGGCTAGCGGCTGAGTCCAGATAATCATCAACGAAAGGTATTTTTTGTCAAAGACATCCAGAACCAGGTCTAAGACCAGACTGTCCCGCTCACTAGGACTTGCGCTTACCCCAAAGGCCGCAAAATACATGGAAAAGCGTCCTTACGGTCCAGGTCAGCACGGACGCACTAAGAGGCGCAGCGACAGTGACTACGCGGTGCGACTGAGGGAAAAGCAGCGTCTACGCGCGCAGTATGGAATTCGCGAGGCTCAACTTCGCAGAACTTTTAAAGAAGCAAAGAGGGCAGATGGGCTAACCGGTGAGAACCTGGTTGAGCTATTGGAGATGCGTTTGGACGCATTGGTACTACGAGCTGGATTGGCTCGCACAATTGCTCAGTCGCGTCAGCTAGTAGTGCACCGCCACATAATGGTTGACGGTCAGAGAGTGGACCGTCCAAGCTACCGAATCAAGCCGGGACAGATGATTCACGTGCACCCGGACAGCGAAAAAACTGAACCTTTCCAGGTTGCAGCCGCTGGTGGTCACGCAGATGTTCTGCCTACGGTTCCTGACTACATAACAGTGGATCTAGACAAGCTGCAGGCAACATTGCAGCGACGACCAAAGCGTGCTGAAGTTCCAATCACATGTGATGTACAGCTTGTGGTTGAGTACTACGCAGCGAGGTAACCTTTGAACATCAGCGACATTATCGGCCTGCTTTTTGCTGGCGGTTTTGTGCTGCTGGTTATTTTTATTGGGCTACCCCTGATCAAGCTTGCAAAGGTGGTTGACGAAACCACGGTCACGGTAAAGCTTTTGAATCAGGAGTTGCAGCCGATTCTGAAAGAGGCCAACGTGTCGCTGGTTGAATTGAATAAGCAACTAAAGCGGGTTGATGCAATAACTGAAGATGTTGAACAGGTCACTGAAAATGTCAACAGCCTGGTCGCTGTGCTGACTGCTGGAATTGGCGGACCATTGGCTAAACTGATTGGGATTACCAAGGGTTTTGGTAAAGGAATTTTTAAAGGGAGCGGAAAATGAGTAAATTCGGTTGGTTTATTGCAGGCGTTGGACTTGGAGTTCTAGCGCTGCAGCAACTGAGGGACAATCCGCAGGCTCAGAAACTTGCTGAGGATGGAAAGCAAACCGCTAAGGAATTCGGCCAGTCAGTGGCTGATGGATTCCGTGAGCGCGAGCAGGAAATTCGCAAGCAGGCGAAGAAGTAGGTATGCAAACCGCTGAGATTAAGCGGCGATGGCTAGATTTCTTCAAATCCAAAAACCATGAGGTTGTTCCCAGCGCACCGCTGATTAGCCATGACCCAAATTTGATGTTTGTCGTAGCTGGAATGGTTCCTTTCATTCCCTACATGACTGGTTTAGAACCCGCACCCTATAAACGCGCCACCAGTGTTCAAAAGTGCGTGCGCACACTTGACATTGAAGAAGTCGGTAAGACAACCCGCCACGGTACTTTTTTCCAGATGAATGGAAACTTCAGCTTCGGCGATTACTTCAAAAAAGAAGCGATTCTTTATGCTTGGGAGTTTTTGACATCCGATCAATCAGAGGGTGGTCTTGGTCTAGACAAGGACAAGCTTTGGGTGACTGTCTATAAGGACGACCAAGAGTCAGAGCAACTGTGGCTCGAAAATACAGATGTTCCTGCTTCCAGAATTCAAAAACGTGGAATGGAAGATAACTACTGGTCCACCGGACAGGCAGGACCTGCTGGCCCCTGCTCAGAAATCTATTTCGATCGAGGACCAGATTACGGTCAAGAGGGGGGCCCGGAGGCCGACGAAGATCGTTACATCGAAATTTGGAACCTGGTGTTTATGCAGTACCAGCGAGGAGACGGTGGCGGAAAAGACGATTTCCCCATTCTTGGAGAGCTTCCGAGCAAGAACATTGACACTGGAATGGGCCTGGAGCGTGTTGCTTTTCTGATGCAAGGCGTTGACAACATCTACGAAATTGATCAAATTCGTCCACTTATTGAACATGCAGAAAAGCTTTCTGGAATTAGCTACGGGCAGCATGAGGAATCTGACGTCAGAATGCGAGTCATCGCAGACCACGTCCGCAGTTCACTGATGCTGATGAGCGACGGGGTAACGCCATCAAATGAAGGCCGCGGCTATATTCTCAGACGGCTTCTTCGCAGAGTTGTCAGAGCGCTTCGTCTATTGGGGGTCGAGGAAAAGGCCATGGCGGAGCTGTTCCAATCGAGCTATGAGGCGATGGTGGATGCCTACCCTGAACTTAAAGACACATTTCCGAGAGTTCAAAAGCTTGCAGCAAATGAAGAAACCAGTTTCTTGAAAACTTTGGTGGCCGGGGAATTGTTACTTCAACAGCAACTTCAGGAGCTCGAGGGTGATCAACTGTCGGCTGAGGTGGCGTTTAGATTGCATGATACTTTCGGGTTCCCTATTGATCTCACTGAAGAGGTTGCATCAGAGAATTCAAAATCCGTCGACAGGGCCGGTTTTGAAAGCTTGATGAAAGACCAAAAACAGCGCGCTAAGGCAGACGCAAAAGCTAAACGTTCTGGTTCAAATGATGATGAATTTATTACCAATATGCGCGCCCTTGGAGAAACAGTCTTCACCGGTTACGAGCAACTTGACTCTGAGGCACAAATACTAGGCACTAATCACCTAGGTGAAGATGTTTATGAAGTGGTTCTGGATAGGACCAGCCTCTACGCAGAAAGTGGTGGTCAGGACAGTGATGCAGGTCTGATCCTGGGTGAAAACTTAGAACTTGAGGTATTAGATGTTCAGAAACCAGCTCGGGGGCTGATAAGCCACAAGGTAAGGGCCATAGTTGGTCAACCAGAGCCTGGCAAAAGTGTTTTTACGAAAGTGGATAGGGACTGGAGATTAGGCGCCTGTCAGGCACACAGCGCAACGCATGTTGTTCACGCAGCAATACGAGAGGTGCTGGGGCCTGATGCGCTTCAGTCTGGAAGCTATAACAAACCAGGGTACATGCGCTTGGACTTTGGTTGGTCTGAAGCCCTTAGCGCAACCACGAAATCAGAGATTGAAGAAGTCTCAAACCTTGCGATTCGTTCTGATTTAGCGGTAAGCGCACACCACATGAGCCTTGAAAAGGCTAGAGAATTTGGTGCTTTGGCATTGTTTGGCGAAACCTATGACGAGACTGTCCGCGTGATTCAGATTGGTGGCCCATGGTCTCGTGAGCTTTGCGGCGGTACACATGTTGCTAGGTCTGCCCAAATTGGTAACGTTTCCATAATTGGCGAGTCTTCTGTTGGGGCTAACTCACGAAGAATTGAGGCCAATGTCGGTATTGAATCGCTTCGGGAGCTGATGTCACATCGCGATCAAATGCGGATTCTGGCAAACGCTTTTAAGGCAAGTGATGAACAGCTGGTGGAGAAGATTTTGGAGCAGCAGGAGAGCAACAAAAAGTTAGCCAAAGAACTGGAAGTGCTGAAAACAAAAGCCGTTCTTCAATTGGTGCCAGGCCTAGTCTCCAGTGCAAAGAATTCAAAGCTGGTTGCACGGATAAATGTAGATTCCGCCGATCAGCTCAGGGAGTTAACAATGGCGGTTGGCTCCGAGCTAGGTAGCCAATCAGTTGCTGTCTTGTTCTCAGAAGTGGCTGGCAGACCACTGGTCGCTGCTTCAGTTGGACGTGAGGCTCAAGCAAACAACAGAGCTGGCGACTTAGTTAAGCTGGCAGCGACCGTTTTGGGCGGTGGCGGAGGCGGAAAAGCTGACTTCGCACAAGGTGGCGGTTCTGATGTTGAAAAGATAGAAATCGCCATGTCCGAGGTTGAAGGAGCGTTGCGATGACCGCGCTCGGAGTGGATGTTGGAAGGGTCAGGGTAGGCCTTGCGGTGGAATCTGCGGGAGTAGTTTTACCGCTTAGGACTGTCAGCCGTGATGAGGCCATCGATGAGATTACCGAAGAGTGTATTCGTCGCAGGGTAGAAGTTATTTTCGTCGGCCTACCTTTGAACCTCAAGGGCGATAACACAGCCAGCACAGACGACTCAATTGGCTTTGCCAAGGAAATCAAGGTGGAACTGCCAATCAGGATGATTGACGAGCGGATGACAACAAATATCGCCTTGGACATATCCAAAGGCCGTAAGTCCGCAAAAGCTGAGGTAGATTCTCTGAGCGCAGCTGAGATATTAAAATTAGGATTGTCTAACCCAAGCCTTGCGAAAGATATCAATGGATTTTGAACCAGAACTGACCACACAGCGGCCAAGAAAGAGGCGCCGTTTTGGAGGGGTTCTGGCAGTGGTTTTATCGCTATCGGTTTTAGTGGGGGCTGGTTTTTTTGTTGTGAACGCCTTAGGTGGTGGAATTCAACAACTGGTTGACCGCTTCACTGTCGCGGATTATCCGGGTCCTGGCGGTGATCCAGTTGAGGTTCTGATTCCCGAGGGCGCTACCGGTGAAGACGTTGCGAGGTTACTGGTCGAGGCAGATGTGGTTCAGAGCTTTGATGCCGTGTATCAGCCCATGCTGGATTTAGAGCCGACCATTTTTCCAGGTACCTTTAGTTTTCCAACACAGATTCCTGGTATTCGCGCGGTTGAAATCATAATCGAGGGTAATAACCGAGTTGTAGACGAGCTCCGATTGCGTGAGGGTCTAACCGTCACTCAAACACTTGATGAGATTGAGTCCCAGGTTGGCATAACTGTTTCTGAGATGCAGGCCGAGTTAGACAACCTGGAATTGTTAGGAATAGCAAATGACGCAAATAGCGCTGAAGGTTATTTGTTTCCTGCCACATATCAGCTCGATCCGGGAACAGACGCTTCAGAATTAGTTCAAATAATGTTGCGCAGGCTCGATCAGGAGCTATCGCAGTATGGCCTTGATCGCTCTCAAGCCCATGAACTGCTTACTCTTGCAAGCATCATTCAATTAGAAGCTAGACAGTCTCAAGATTTTTATAAGGTGTCAACCGTTTTCAATAATCGGCTCGAAATTGACATGCCGTTGCAAAGTGACGCCACTGTCAATTACGCAAATCAAAGTGAAACTGTCACCACAACCGATCAAGAACGAGCCGATGATAATCCTTACAACACCTATTTTTATCGAGGATTACCAATTGGACCCATTGGCAACCCAGGCTCTTTGGCTATTGAATCAGCACTGAATCCAGTTGAGGGCGACTGGTTGTATTTCGTGACGGTGAATCTGACCACTGGCGAAACTGTCTTTTCAGAGACCCTTAGACAGCACGAAATTGCCGTTTTAGATTTCCAGGCATTCTGCAGAGCGAATCCAGGTCGCTGTGGCTAGGTTCGCTGTGATGGGCTCACCCATCGCACATTCACTGTCGCCCACTTTGCACCGGGCTGCATTTGCACACCTCGGATTGGAAGCCCAGTATGAGGCCGAGCAGAACACTACGCTCAAAAATGTGGACATCAACAGTTACCGAGGCTTATCGCTAACCATGCCCTTGAAATTAGAGGCTTTCAGTTTGGCCAACACTCACGACGATGAATCATTGGCGAGTGGTGTTAGCAATACCCTGCTTATTTCCAATGGGCACCTAACCGCTCTGAACACAGATGTTTACGGAATAGCAAAGGCGGTTGAACCGCTGGATGTTGAACGTGTGCAGATTGTCGGTACCGGGGCCACTGCCAAAAGTGCTGCATTAGCGATGCGCGATAAAGAGATTTCTTTCACTGGGAGAAATCCAGAAAAGATAGAACTGATTTCTGACTGGGCGTCGACTCAGGGAATCGAACCCGCCGAGCAAGAGATTGTTGATCTGGTTATCGATACAACCCCAGGAGATTCCGAATTGGTTTACAAGCAACACCACTACATTCTTGATGTTGCATATGCCTCAAATAGGAATGCTGGGGCAAAGGGTCTGATAAGTGGACTAGAGATGCTGTTGCATCAAGCGGTCTTGCAGAATTTGTCGTTTAGCACTCCTTTTGTGCAAGAAAAAATTGACCTATTGGACTTAACAGAGGTTATGCGCCGAGCTTTAGTGCAGCGTGTGGGAGAATGGTCAAATGCTTAGATGGATAACTGCGGGTGAATCTCATGGCCCAGAACTTGTTTGCGTGCTTGAGGGTTTACCGGCCGGAGTGCAGATTCAAACTAACGACTTGGTGGATGGTTTAGCCAGAAGAAGACTTGGATATGGTCGCGGCTCTAGGCAAAAATTTGAACAAGACCAGGTAACTATTTCCTCTGGTGTTCGCCACGGTATTTCTCAGGGCGGTCCAGTAGCCATTCGCATTGGCAACACAGAGTGGCCAAAGTGGGAACAAATCATGGCCGCCGATCCAATCGATCAAGAACTTTTGTCCGGAGCTCGGGCCCAGCCTCTAACAAGACCGAGACCTGGTCACGCCGATTTCACAGGGATGCAAAAGTATGGCTTCAATGAATCAAGACCAGTTTTGGAACGTGCAAGCGCTCGTGAGACCGCAGCAAGGGTGGCTCTTGGCACGGTCGCTAAAGCGTTACTTACAGAACTTGGAATTACGATTCTGAGCCATACAACGAGCATCGGAACCGTGTCCACTGACTCAACACCAAGCCCGGCTGATATGGAATCTTTGGATTTGGACCTGGTGAGATGTCTAAATAGTGAAGACTCAAAGGCCATGGTCGCAGAGATAGATAAGGCGAAAAAAGATGGAGACACCTTGGGTGGAACCGTCGAGGTTTTGGTTTACGGCCTGCCTCCAGGATTGGGAAGCTACGTCCACTGGGATAGAAAGCTTGATGGTCGTCTCGCGCAGGCGATGATGAGCATTCAGGCGATGAAAAGCGTTGAGATTGGTGATGGTCTGGAGACCACCCGTCGACGTGGCTCTGAAGCCCACGATGAGATTCAAAAGATTGATGGTGAGGTAACTCGCAAAACCGACAGAGCCGGCGGCATAGAAGGCGGGATGTCTAACGGCGAGGTGCTTCGAGTCAAGGTCGGCATGAAGCCCATATCGACCGTGCCGAAGGCTTTGTCCACCGTTGACACTTCTACCGGCGAGGAAGCAACCGCCCATCACCAAAGGAGTGATGTTTGCGCTGTTCCAGCGGCGGGAATCATTGCTGAGGCAATGGCTGCTTTAGTAATAGCCGATGCGGTCAGTGAGAAATTTGGCGGGGATAGCGTGGCCGAGATCTCAAGAAACATTGCGGGCTATTTGGAGAGCATTCCTGAACACCTAAGGTCACGAATAGCAAAAGGATGAGCCAACTGTTCTTAGTCGGGCCAATGGGCGTGGGAAAAACCACCATTGGAAAAAAAGTTGCCAAGCGTCTCGGAGTCGAGTTCCGTGACACTGACAAACTCATAATCGCATCGCACGGACCTATTTCGGAGATTTTTGAAACACACGGAGAGTCCATCTTTCGAGACTATGAAACAGAAGTTCTTCTGCAGCAGGCAGATTTCGAGGGCGTTGTTTCAACTGGTGGCGGGATAGTTTTGAGGCCTGCAAACTATGAATTTCTGACCAGCCGACCAGTTGTTTATCTTTCAACAGGTGGAAAACAGATGAAAACCAGAATGCTCAGCTCGAAAAAGAGGCCACTGCTAAAAAATGGCTATCAAGATTGGGTAGAAATATATGAACAAAGAAAGCCTTTATACGAGGGCGTGAATAGCAAGGAAATATCCATCGACAACAGGTCTTTGTCCTCAGTCGCCGATGAGTGTGTTGATTTTTTTAGGAGTTCGCAAAATGCATGATTACCCAGTAATAGTAGGCAGGGCGCTATTAGACGAAGTCCATAAGCATTTGGATGGCGTGAAGAAGGTATTGATTGTTCACCCTCAAGCACTCACAAGTTCAGCTGAGCAGCTAAAAGAGAATCTTGATGCACATAACCTTGAGGTTATTTTGGCTGGAATTCCAGATGGTGATGATAGTAAGCGGGTAGAGGTCGCAAGCTTTGCCTGGCAAATTATGGGTCAGGCAGATTTTAACCGCAATGATGCGGTGATCGGATTTGGCGGGGGAGCAACCACCGATATGGCCGGCTTTATCGCTAGCACCTGGCTTCGCGGAGTGAGATACGTGGCCATTCCTACTACTTTGCTAGCAATGGTTGATGCAGCTATTGGTGGCAAGACTGGCCTCAATACCACCGAGGGGAAAAACCTCGTTGGAACCTTTTATCTTCCTTCCGCGGTGATAGCGGATATCGATACGCTATCCACACTTCCGAAAAACGACCTGATCGCTGGGTTTGCAGAAATAGTCAAATATGGTTTTGTTTATAAACCTTCAATGCTTGATGAAATTCAGCAGAATCTTGGCGAGGTCACCGATCCGAATTCCGATTTGCTTCTGTCTCTTATTGAGCAGTCCATAGAAATTAAGCGCCGAGTCACAGAAAGTGATTTCAGGGAAACGGGTGAACGCGAATTTCTGAACTATGGACACACCCTTGGACATGCAATTGAACACGTAGAGCGCTATCAGTGGCGACATGGTGCCGCTATTTCAATTGGAATGGTGTTTGCAGCGGAATTGTCTTTAGCCAGGGGAAACCTGGATGAGAGACAAGTAGACCTTCACAGATCAATATTGAGCTCACTGGGACTCCCTGTAAGTTACCGTGGGGATCGTTGGCCGCAGCTTTTCGATGCCCTGAAGCGTGACAAAAAAGTCCGTGGCGGAATCATCAGGTTTGTCACCCTGGAAGACTTTGGAAAGCCTGAAATTAGCTCATCATTGACTGAAGAAGAGCTATTTACCACCTATCAGTCAATAATTGACTAGCCTAAGACTATGAGCATCGTTATTCTCAATGGTCCCAACCTAAATATGTTGGGTATCCGTGAGCCCGAGATATATGGAACTGAGTCTCTCGATGACATCAAAAATTGGTTGGTAGACGAATCAGGCATTGATTTTCAGTGGTTTCAATCAAACTCCGAGGGGGATCTGATTGATCAGATTCAGACCTCACAGCTTGAAAAAACCGACATAGTTATCAATCCAGGGGCTTTTACTCATTACAGCTATGGCTTGCACGATGCGCTTTCCTCACATAAGGCCGCTGGCCTTGTTTCAATTGAATGCCATTTGAGCAATCCAGCTGCTCGAGAGAGTTTTCGGCAAAACAGCGTGATTTCGCCGGCTGTTACAGGAACCATCGCCGGTTTTGGAAAAAATGTTTATCTACTAGCACTGCAAGAAATCAAATCAAGAAGAGGCAATTAGTTGGCAACAAGCAATGACATAAAAAACGGAACCGTGCTTTCTATGGATGGCCAACTGTGGATGGTGACTGATTTTCAGCACGTAAAGCCTGGTAAGGGTGGTGCCTTTGTGCGCACCAAAATCAAAAACGTCGTCAACGGAAAAGTCATCGATAAGACTTTCAATGCGGGAGTAAAGGTCGATGTTGCAAGCGTCGACCGTGCAGAGATGCAGTATCTGTACAACGATGGAGAAGGATATGTGTTTATGGACACATCGACTTATGACCAAGTAACAGTGGGTGAAAAAGTCGTTGGGGATGCCGCAAACTACATTTTGGAGAATCAGTTGATTACTGTGGCGACCCACAACGGAGACCCCCTATACATCGAAATGCCACCATCTGTAGTTTTGGAAGTCACTTTCACTGAACCAGGTCTTCAGGGCGATAGATCTAGTGGTGGTACCAAGCCTGCCACCGTGGAAACAGGTGCGGTAATCCAGGTGCCATTATTTCTAGAGCAGGGAACCAAGGTGAAAGTTGACACCCGCACTGGTGATTACCTCGGTCGGGTAAACGACTAGGTGAGCGCAAGGACCAAGTCACGCAAGCGAGCGGTAGACGCTCTGTTCGCTGGAAACATTCGTAACCAGGATGCCTCTGAACTACTTGAGCAAACTTTCAAGCAAGCAAAGGATCGTCAGAACCAAGAGGAAATATTTGATTACGCCAGGGCGCTCGTCAACGGATTTGTTGAACACCAGGCTGCAATTGATTCAAGAATTGAGCTGAGCAGCCAGGGATGGCGTCTAGATAGGATGCCAACACTCGATTTGACGATTCTAAGAGTTGCTTGTTTTGAAATTCTCTACAATGACGAAATCCCGGATGCTGTTGCCATAACTGAGGCCAAAAACCTCGCAGAAGAGTACTCAACGGATGAGTCTGCAAAGTTTATTTCTGGAATTCTGCACACGATCTCAAAATCTAAACAAGCACTTTGATAGTATTTAGGAAACCTTTAACTTCGTCCCGTGAGGCGAACAAGGAGAGAACTTGAAAACGGTATTGTCCGAAAGCGACATCGCCCGCACCATTAGGCGTATGGCTCATGAGATTCTAGAGAGAAACTCAGAGCCTTTTTTATTGCTTGGAATTCCCACTCGGGGAGTTTCAATAGCCAAATCCCTTGCAGAAGCTATCGAATCTATATCCGCTGATACGTGTGAGGTTGGACAACTGGATGTGGGCCTATTCAGAGATGATCGCGATACTCGCAAATCAAAACCAATTGCCGAGACCCTAATTCCTGGCTCAGTGGACGGCAGAACCATCATCCTGGTAGACGATGTCCTATTCAGTGGACGAACCATAAGGGCGGCACTGGATGCTTTGAGTAGTTTTGGTCGTCCAGCGATGGTGCAGTTAGCCGTGCTAGTGGACCGTGGTCACCGTGAGTTACCAATCCGGGCTGACTACGTAGGCAAGAATCTGCCGACATCGCTAAGCGAGAAGGTGAGCGTTAAGACTAAAAGTGATGATTCTGAGGATTCGGTGGTGATTGAATGAGGCACTTACTTTCGACCGAAGAACTTGACCGGAGCAAGGCAATAGAAATTTTGGACTCAGCAAGTCAAATTTCCAGACTCAATGAAGACACCACACGGAAGTTTCCAACACTGCAGGGTAAAACTGTGGTGACACTGTTTTTTGAGGACTCCACCAGAACCAGGATCAGCTTTGAGTTGGCAGCCAAAAGACTGAGTGCGGATGTGATTAATTTCAGTGCCGGCGGCAGTGCGGTGAGCAAGGGCGAAAATCTAAAAGATACAGCTCAAACACTTGAAGCATTGGGTGCTGACGCGCTGGTGGTCAGACACTCGGCAAGCGGGGCGAGTTATAACCTCGCACACAATGGCTGGACATCTGCTGCAATTGTGAATGCCGGTGATGGTACAAATCAACATCCAACTCAAGCTCTGTTAGATGCTTTGAGCTTGAGGCAAGGATTCCAAATTGAAGATGGCAAGGGCTTAGAGGGGAAAAAAGTTCTGATAGTTGGCGATATTCTGCACAGTCGAGTTGCAAGGTCCAACCTCGCTTTACTCCCGACTCTGGGCGCAGAGGTGGAAGCTGTTGGCCCCGGAAGCTTCAGTCCGGGTTGCAAATACGCCAACTTGGATGAGGCGCTTGAGACCAAACCTGATGCGATCATGATGCTTCGAGTGCAAAAGGAACGAATGAACCAACCTCTGATTCCCTCAGACAAGGAGTACTCAAGGCTCTGGGGTCTGACTGAGCAGAGAGTCAGGAAGGTCCCAAACAGCCTGATTCTGCACCCGGGACCAATGAATCGAGGGCTTGAGATATCCACTTATGCGGCTGAAAGCGAAAACAGTCTGGTCTTGAGACAGGTAAAAAATGGGCTTGCCGTTCGAATGGCTGTTCTGTCAATGATTCTTGGGAGTAAAAATGAGACTGTCTAGCTGCACCCTGGCCAACGGCGAGGTGAAGGACCTGGTGGTTGAAAATAAAGTCATCACCTCGATAGAACCAGCAAGTAACAAAGGAGACCTGGACTGCAGCTCGCTTGTGCTACTGCCTGGATTTGTGGATTTACACACGCATCTGAGAGAGCCAGGCTTCGAGCAAAGTGAAACTGTGTATACAGGTTCGCAAGCGGCAGCAAGTGGGGGATACACTGCATTATTTGCAATGGCGAACACCCAACCAGTAGCCGACAATGCAGGAACTGTGACCCAAGTTGCCGAATTGGGTGAATCCGCTGGGTTAGTTGAAGTAAGGCCAATTGGAGCAATCACCAAGGGCCTTGAGGGAAAGCAGCTAGCGGCTCTGGGCAGCATGTTCAATTCAAAGGCAAGAGTCAGAATATTCAGTGATGATGGGCATTGTGTATCCGATGCGGCTCTCATGAAAACAGCAATGGAGTACCTGCAACCCTTAGGTGGAGTTGTGGCCCAACACGCCCAGGAGCCCACCTTGACAATCGGCTCTCAGGTGAATGATGGCGAAATAAGCAAAATTACAGGCCTCAAGGGGTGGCCATCCAGCGCCGAAGAATCGATAATTTTGAGAGACGCGCTGCTAAGCGAGCAAACTGGGTGCAGACTGCATGTTTGTCATGTGACTAGCAAGCTGGGAGTTGAACTAATTCGCTGGGCGAAACAGAGAGGCTTCCCTGTGACGGCGGAAGTCACACCTCACCACTTAGTCCTCACAGAACTTGAGGCGAAAAACTATGACACCCGATTCAAGGTCAATCCACCTCTGCGCACTCAACAAGACACAGAGGCATTGATTGAGGGATTGGTCGATGGAACCATAGACGTAATCGGGACTGACCACGCGCCTCACGCAAGTGATGCCAAACAGCAGCAATGGGATGCAGCAGCTTTCGGAATGACTGGCCTGGAGCAGGCATATCAAGTTGCGCACAAGGTTTTAGTGCAGTCGGGAGTCAGTGATTGGCAAAGACTTGCCGAGGTGATGTCGGCACAGCCAGCTCATATCGGGGGGCTTGATAACCATGGCAAAATTGAGGTGGGTCAAGAGGCAAATTTAGTGCTTGTTGATCCAAGCAATACGGCGCAGGTGGAGGGCAACGTTTATTCAAAATCATCCAATAACCCGTATATCGGCATGGAGTTCGCTTCATCCGTTGTCCACACGATGTTCCGAGGCAGTTTCAGCTATAAAGACGGCGAGGTAACTAAGTGACCAGGGAAGTCATCGGTTTCATAATGGTGATGTTGGTATTTTCGATTGCGACGCTGGTTGCGATTGGCTACCGAAGGAAATCCAAATTGGAGACCGAGCAAATTGCACCTTTGCCCGTAGCGGTCGACTGCTCGGGTGTTGAATGCATGTATGTTTCGACCGTGTATGCGGAGTCTCCATTACGCAGATTACTTGCCCATGGCATGGGCCCAAGGGGTCGGGCCACAGTCTCTGTTACCGAAGAGGGAATATCTGTTTGCAGAATTGGTGAGCGGGATTACCTGATTCCGAAGTCGACAATCAGAAGTGTTGGAAAGTCATCGGCAACCATAGATCGGGCTGTGGAGCCCGGTGGGCTGGTGAGTGTTGAGTGGAGCCATCAGGGCACCGATCTCATCACCAATCTGAGGTTTAGTGATTCCGATAGTAGAAAAGTCTTTGAAGGGAAGGTTCTAGCTTGAAGGCATTTCTAGTTCTAGAAAACGGTCTATTTTTCGAAGGTGAAATGTTTGGTGCAGAGTCATCAACAACTGGAGAGGTGGTATTTGCAACTGGCATGACTGGTTATCAAGAAACCTTGACTGATCCAAGTTATGCCGGGCAAATCGTTGTTCAAACTGCGCCGCATATTGGTAACACAGGGATGAACGATGAAGACATGGAGTCATCGCGAAACTGGGTAGCAGGCTATGTGGTTCGCGAATACACCGAAACCCCGAGCAACTTTAGGTCGCAACGATCGCTTGCGCAGGAATTGAAAAAGGATGGCATTACAGCTATTCAAGGGGTCGACACTAGAGCAATAACCCTGGCAATTCGGGAAAGTGGTGCAATGAGAGGGGGAATCTTCGCTGCAGACGGGCTGGAGAAACCCAGTCAGACGATGCTAGACGCTGTGGCTGCAAGTGCTCAAATGGCTGGTCTGTCACTTTCCGACACTGTCACCACCAGCGAGACATATGTACTACCGGCCAAAGGTGAAAAGGTCGCACGGGTTGCAGTATTGGATTTGGGCGTGAAGAGAGCAACGCTAGATCACCTTAGGAACAGGGGACTGGAACTAATCGTGATGCCAGCAAATTCCTCAGCAGAGGAAATCAAACAACAGCATATTGACGGATTGTTTTATTCAAATGGCCCCGGCGACCCAGAGGCGTCAGGCGAACAGGTCTCTGCCTTGAGGGCACTTCTAGAAGAGGGGATTCCTTTTTTCGGTATCTGCTTTGGCAACCAATTGCTTGGAAGAGCACTTGGCTTTGAAACCTATAAATTGCAATTTGGGCACCGGGGCATAAATCA
>CAJXMQ010000010.1 GCA_913056225.1 uncultured Micrococcales bacterium
CATTAATGATTCGACACACATCCGGTTGGGGCGCTACAAAGCAACGAAAGGAGCGCTATCGTGCTCGAATGGAATGAGTTAGACAATCGCGCGGTGGACACAGCAAGAGTGCTAGCCGCAGACGCAGTTGAAAGCGTTGGAAACGGCCACCCAGGAACCGCAATGAGCCTGGCCCCAGCGGCCTACCTATTGTTCCAAAAGGTAATGAATCACAATCCCCTAGAGCCACGTTGCATGGGTCGTGATCGATTCATTCTCAGTGTTGGCCACTCCTCCCTAACTCTCTACAACCAGCTGTTTTTGGGTGGATTTGGTTTGGAGTTAGATGATCTAAAAAATCTTCGCAGGTGGGGCTCCAAGACTCCCGGTCACCCCGAGTTTGGTCACACCGACGGTGTTGAAATCACCACTGGCCCGCTTGGCCAGGGACTAGCCAGCGCTACTGGATTTGCCTATTCTCAAAGATTTGAAAAAAACCTTTTTGACCCAAACACCGAGGACTCCCCCTTTGACCACTTCGTTTATGTCTTGGCAAGTGATGGTGACGTCCAAGAGGGTGTGAGCGGAGAGGCTGCCTCCCTGGCGGGCCATCAGAAACTTGGAAATCTCGTAGTTATTTATGACTCAAACCAGATTTCAATTGAGGATGACACCAACATTTCCTTCAGTGAGGATGTCAATGCCAGATACGAATCATATGGTTGGCACACCCAGACCGTTGATTGGAAAAAAACTGGAGACTATAAAGAAGACGTGCATGCCCTCTACGCTGCAATTCAAGAGGCCAAGCAGGTAACTGATAAGCCATCTTTTATCACCCTGAAAACAATTATTGGTTGGCCGGCTCCGAATAAGCAGGACACAGGAGGAATTCACGGCGCCAAGCTTGGCGAGGACGAGGTTCGCGCAACCAAGGAGATTTTGGGATTCGACCCTGATAAGAATTTCCAGGTTGAGTCAGACGTCTTGGATCACTCCAGGTTATTGCAAACAAGGGGTAAGCAGTGGCAGGAGCAGTGGCAGCAAAAGTTCTCTATGTGGCAGAGCGCCAACCCTGACAAGGCAACATTGTTAGACAGGTTGACTAACCAGGAACTTCCTGCCGGCATCGAAGACTCTTTGCCAACATTTGACCAGGAAAGCATCGCAACACGTGCGGCAAGCGGCAAAGTAATCAATGCTTTGGCAGATCAATTACCTGAACTCTGGGGTGGAAGTGCGGACTTAGCAGGTTCCAACAACACCACAATCGAAGGCGCGATGAGCTTTGGCCCATCAGAGGCAACAACTGACACTTGGACTACTGATCCTGGTGGCCGGGTGCTGCACTTTGGGATTCGAGAGCACGCGATGGCTGCCATCCTGAATGGAATCCTGCTTAGTGGGCATACCCGGGTGTTTGCAGGCACCTTCCTTGTGTTCAGTGACTACATGCGACCAGCCGTTCGCTTGGCGGCCCTAATGGGAGTGCCCGCCATTTATGTTTGGACTCATGACTCAATAGCACTCGGTGAGGACGGTCCAACCCACCAACCAGTTGAGCACCTAACGGTTCTTAGAGCAATTCCCAACTTGACGGTGATCAGACCAGCGGATGCCAATGAAACAGCTCAGGCGTGGTTGGCAGCTTTGAAAAACACCACCGGTCCAACGGCCTTGGTGCTAACCAGGCAAAACCTGCCTGTGATGACCAAGCAGGATAACCCCAATCCAGAACTGCTTCAGAAGGGTGGTTATGTTGTTGGAGAAAACCACTCAGATCCAGAGGGTTTGATTTTGGCAACAGGCAGTGAGGTTGCAATTGCCAGGGATGCTCAAGCCAAGCTTGCAGCCAAAGGCTTGAATGTAAATGTAGTTTCGATGCCCAGCTTTGAATTGTTTGATAGTCAGGATCAGCATTACAAAGATTCCGTATTGCCTCCCAATGTAACCGCCAGGGTCAGTGTCGAGGCCGGCTTAGCAATGCCTTGGGCTAAATACCTCGGAGCAGGTGGCGCAAGCGTTTCTATCGAAGGCTTCGGAGCGAGTGCTAGCTATGAAGTTTTGTATGAGAAGTATGGAATCACTGCAGATGCAGTGGTTGAGAAATTTGAAAGTGTAAGGAACTGATGACAAACGCAATTGAACAGATATCGGAACTCGGTGTCAGCGTCTGGCTTGATGACCTATCTCGCAGTCGAATAACTAGCGGCAGCCTTCAACAGCTGATCGACACAAGACATGTAGTTGGGGTGACCACAAACCCATCAATCTTTGCTCAAGCTCTTTCAAATGCAGAGGACTATTCCGAGGCGATAGCAGAATGTAAAAAGCAGGGCCTGGACGCGGAACAGAGCGTGTTTGAAATCACCTCTGCGGATGTGACTATGGCCTGCGATATCTTCAAGCCGGTGTTCGATAAGACAAATGGACTCGACGGCCGAGTTTCTATCGAGGTTAGCCCGCTATTAGCAAATGACACCGAGGGCACAATCGCCCAGGCGCATGAATTATGGAAAAAAGTGGACCGGGAAAACCTGTTCATCAAAATCCCCGCTACCAAGGCAGGACTTCCTGCCATCACAGAAGTTCTGGCTGCGGGAATCAGCGTTAACGTAACTTTGATTTTTAGCTTGGAGCGTTACTCCGAGGTGATTGATTCCTACATCACGGGAATTGAGCGAGCTCGTGCGAATGGGCGGGACGTTTCGAAGATCCAATCAGTTGCCTCTTTTTTCGTTTCACGCGTGGATGCAAGTGTCGATAAATTACTAGCTGAGCACTCCCCCTTGGCTGAGAAGCTTTCCGGTAAGGCGGCCATTGCCAATGCACGCTTGGCCTACGGTCTATTTCTGGACAAGTTCGCCACTGAGGGTTGGAAACAGCTTGAATCGGCTGGTGCGAATGTGCAGAGGCCACTCATGGCCTCCACCGGAGTGAAAAACCCAAACTACGCAGAAGATCTGTATGTAACTGAGCTGGCTGCAGATCAGCTGGTGAACACCATGCCTGAGAAGACCCTGCAAGCGACTTATGAAAAGGGAAGCTACAGCGGAGACACCATCACCCCAAATTTGGATTCGGCAGTAGCTGAATGGAAGGCGATTGGCGAGTTGGTTGACTTGCAAAAAGTAACCGAGGATCTGGAAGCCGATGGAGTTGAAAAATTCGAAGAGAGTTGGAAAGAGCTTCTGGAGACCGTGAAGACTGCCCTCGAGGCTAAATAAATGAAGCTCTCAATCAGCGACTCCGTTCAACAAGACTCAAAGCAAAGGCTGCAAACACTGATTGAAGCAGAGTTTGCCACCAAGCTAGCGTCAAAGGACTTTACGCTCTGGGGTGAAGCTTCCGAGGCTGAGGCGTCCATTCGATTGGGATGGGTAGATCCGATCCAAGACGCAACTGAACTCTTGCCAGAGATATTGAAGCTAAAGCAAGATTTCAAAGAGGCTGGATTAACCCGAGTTGTTTTGTGCGGAATGGGTGGTAGCTCATTAGCTCCAGAGGTCATTTGCAAAAACGCTGGTGTGGATCTACATATCCTCGACAGCACCTCTCCCACCAGTGTTCGAAAAGCACTGCAGGATCTGCAGTCCACCGTCGTTGTGGTCTCCTCGAAGAGCGGATCAACGGTTGAAACCGATAGCCAGCGCAGAATCTTTGAACAACAATTTTCTGAACACGGCATAGACCCTAAAAACCGAATGGTCATAGTCACAGATCCGGGCTCAGCCCTTGCAGAGGACTCTTATGCAAAGGGCTATCGGGTTTTTGAGGCGGACCCAACGGTTGGTGGTCGCTATTCGGCACTGACTGCATTCGGGCTTGTCCCATCCGGTCTTGCAGGGGCTAACATCACCCAGCTGATTGCCGATGCGAAAAACTTTCACCCGACCGCTTTTGAAAATTCCTCAGAAAACCCAGCTCTGCACCTGGCGGCTGCCATGAGTGGTTCAAATTCACGCTTGGTTATTGACGATTCGCAGACCGAATTAGCAGGCATCGCTGACTGGATAGAGCAGTTGATAGCTGAATCAACTGGCAAAGAGGGACTGGGAATACTTCCAGTTTCTGGAGATCCGGAGGCTGAGCTGGCCGCTGGTGCGAGTTCAATTCTTCCTCTTAGGTTTAGTTCAGATCCAGCCGATGATGGCTGGGTGACTGTTGAGGGTAACCTAGCCGAGATGTTTCTAACCTTCGAGGTGGCAACTGCTGCTGCTGGCATGCTGCTTGGCATCAACCCATTTGACCAACCTGATGTCGAATCTGCAAAGATTGCCGCCAGAGAAAGCCTCGAGAAGCCTCAGACCGAACCGCAATCATCAACCAATATTGAAATCAAGCAGGCTCTGACTGCAATTGAAAGCCACGGTTACCTCGCAGTTCAGATCTATGCAAACAGAGGACAGCAGTCAGAGCTGATCTCTCTTCGCGAAAAGCTTGTTAGTCAGACCAGAGTTCCTGTGACCGTGGGCTGGGGCCCCAGATTTTTACATTCAACCGGCCAGTTTCACAAAGGTGGAACCCCGGGTGGAGTTTTTCTGCAGATAATTCAGCACGACCAAGAATTGATGGTTCCTGGCAAGGACTATGGTTTCCAACAATTACTTCTCTCTCAGGCCGATGGCGATGCGAGGGTGCTTTCGGGCAAGGGTAATAAAGTCTTGAAGTTGATTGTCGGTGAGAAAGAAAGCGTAATTGCAGCTTTGGAGACAGTGATTGACTAACCCGCTGAAGGACCCTCTAGATAAAAGACTTGCTCGAATTGCAGGTCCTAGTGGGCTGATCATATTTGGAGTAACCGGTGATCTGGCTCAGAAAAAGTTGCTTCCTGCCGTTTATGACTTGTCTAACAGGGGTTTGCTGCCTCCCTCATTCTCATTAGTTGGTTTTGGTAGGCGCGAATGGTCCAACCAGGAATTCATTGAGATAGCAAAGAAGTCTGTTAGCAAGCACGCTAGAACTGGCTTCAACGAGAAAGTCTGGAACCAGCTTGCCGAGGGTTTCAGGTTTGTATCAGGAAACTTCGATGACGAAAAAGCGTTTCAGAAGCTCAAGGAAGAGGTTGACAGTCTTGACCAAATGCGAGGCACGGCTGGAAATCACGCTTTCTATCTCTCTATCCCGCCAGCAGATTTCCCCAAAGTTGCAAAGCAACTATCTGCCTCGGGACTAGCGGATTCAGAGGCGGGTCAATTCCGCAGGGTGGTAATTGAAAAACCATTTGGCTCAGACCTAGCCACCGCCAAAGAGCTAAACGACACCATCGAAGAGGTTTTCAATCCAGACAGTGTTTTCAGAATTGACCACTATCTCGGAAAAGAGACCGTGCAAAACATTCTTGCTGTCAGGTTTGCCAATCAGATGTTTGAGCCATTGTGGAATTCAAAACATATCGATCACGTGCAAATCACAATGGCTGAGGAAATCGGCATTGGTTCCCGAGCTGGATATTACGACGGTATTGGTGCAGCCAGGGACGTTATCCAGAATCACCTGTTGCAATTACTTGCATTGACCGCGATGGAGGAGCCAAACAGTTTTAGCGCAGAAGATCTGCGTTATGAAAAGGAAAAAGTTTTGGCTGCTGTAAGAATTCCAGAGGATTTGTCAACCCATTCAGCAAGAGGGCAGTACGCCTCCGGTTGGCAGGGAGCGCAGCAGGTAAGCGGATACTTGCAAGAGCCAGGAATGCCCAAAAAGAGCAACACTGAAACATTTGCTGCAATGAGGTTGGATATTGGCACCAGACGATGGTCAGGGGTCCCTTTTTATCTAAGGACGGGTAAACGTCTGGCACGCAGGGTTACTGAGATCGCGGTTGTATTCAAGCGAGCGCCGCAGCAATTGTTTGCTGAGAGTCAGACTCGGTTGCTTGGCGAAAACGCACTCGTAATCAGAGTTCAACCTGACGAAGGTGTCACCATCCGATTTGGCTCCAAGGTCCCTGGCGTTGGCATGCAGGTCAGAGATGTCACCATGGATTTTGGATACGGTCACGCATTCACCGAGGATTCACCCGAAGCTTACGAAAGGCTAATCCTGGATGTGCTGCTGGGTGAACCACCTCTTTTCCCAAGGCAACGAGAAGTTGAGCTCAGCTGGCAGATTCTGGATCCGATCGTGAAGGCATGGGAGCAACAGGGAAACCCGCAGTCATACGATCCCGGCAGTTGGGGACCCGAATCTGCTCATCAGATGCTTGCCGTGGATGGCAGGGTTTGGAGGCGCCCTTGATAGTCGACATGCCAGCAACCACTATTTCTGATGTTAGCGCTCGTCTTTCAAGCCTTCGAGAAGAGGGTGGTGTCGTGGCGCTTGGACGAGTGTTGACGCTTGTGGTGCAGACGGATTTCCGCAGAATTGAAGAGGTGGTCGAGGCCGCAAACGCATCAAGTCGGGCTCACCCGGCTCGAGTAATAGTTTTAGCTGATGAAGTGGATGTTCCAGGCGAACCTCGGTTGGATGCCCAGATTCGCGTCGGTGGCGATGCTGGGGCCAGTGAGGTCATTATCTTGCGAGCCTACGGCGGTTTAGCCGAATCTCCGAAGGGTCTAATCGGAGGCCTGCTGCTGCCAGATGCTCCAATAGTGGTTTGGTGGCCAAACGCGTGCCCAGCGTCTCCAGCTGAGGCAGACCTGGGAACAATAGCAACCAGAAGACTGACTGACAGCGCCAATCAATCTGACCCACAGGCTTATCTGAAAAACTTGGCCAAGAATTACCAGCCCGGTGATGGCGACATGGCTTGGACCAGGTTGACTCTATGGAGGTCGCAGCTTGCCTCACTATTTGACCGAATCGAAGATAACACCGTTGAGAGTGTTGAAATCATCGGTTCGGAACTAAGCCCCAGTGCAGATCTATTGGCAGCCTGGTTCCGAGTGAAACTGGGAGTGCCAACTACAATTTCCAGACAGCACAAGGGCAAAAACGTTTTGGGAATTGGTGGGGTGAAGATCCATTACAAAGGCGGTGAGCTGAAAATGATGCGAAGTGCGGAGGTTGCGAAGATAAAGCAAACTGACAAACCTTCCGCATCCATCCTGCTCCCCCGTAGGTCAATCGTTGATTGCCTTGTTGAAGAAATGAGGTTTATGGGACCCGACGAGACCTATGCAGAGGTGCTGCGGGGTGGTTTTAGTGACTGAGGTTCAGGTTTATCCAGATTCGGAGCAGCTAGCCGAGGCAATCATTACTGAGGCTGTCACCCTAATAAATTCAACCAAGGTGACAAACATCGCTGTTTCGGGCGGAGGTTTGGGTGTTGAGGTGGCCGTGGGTCTGATTCAGAAATTGGCTAAGGACGAGCTTCTTCAAAATATAAAGTTCTATATGGCGGATGAGAGATTTGTATCCATAGACCATGCAGATAGCAATATTGGCCAGATATTGAGTAGAACAAGTCAACTGAACCCCAATTTTTATCAATTTCCGATGCCCGATCAGCACTCTCTGCAGGAAGCGGCAAATGTTGCTAATAATCAACTCGGAGATGCGTTTAGTTTTGATCTGGTCCTGCTTGGGATTGGACCAGATGGTCACACTGCAAGCCTTTTCCCCTCTCGCAGCTATCCAGAGACAACTGTGGTTGAGGAGTCAAATTCACCAAAGCCACCGGCGGAGAGACTCAGTTTCAGTTACAAGGTTTTTAATGCAAGTAGCCATGTCTGGTTTGCTGTTAGTGGTGCAGAAAAGGCAACTGCGGTGAGCCAGGCGTTGAGTGGAAACAAAAATCTTCCCGCTGGAATGATTTCAGGAACCAACAGCACCAAATGGTTCATCACCGAAGAACTTGCTTAGTTCTGACCCGCTGCTTTTTCAATTGCAATTCGACGGTCTCTAACCTTGGTTAGCGCTTCGTCCAAAATTTGTTCAGCTTCTTTTTCGGTCCTGCGTTCCTGAACGTATGCAAGGTGAGTTTTATATGGTTCTAGCTTTGCAATCTGAGGAGGATTGTTTTTGTCTGTGCCTGCGGGAAGACCACAGTTGGGGCAATCTAATTCAGCGGGGATCTCTTCAGCTGGAACATCAGCCGAAAACTGTGGGTGTATTTCGTGTCCATTTGCACAGTAGTAACTGCGACTAACACGCTCCGCCTCGACACCTCTGAATCTCTCACCCATTGGTCCCGCGCCGACGCGAGCCCCTCTAATACTGCTGCTACTCATTAGGCCAAACCAAATCTTGTAAATAGTCCGATGATGATAATTACAGCAACCCAGACCAGGCCCAGAATAACTGTGATGCGATTGAGGTTTCGCTCAGCGACTCCGGAGGAGCTCATGGCATTTGAAACACCACCACCAAACATGTCAGCAACTCCACCACCGCGTCCTTTATGCAAAAGAATTAGCAGGGTAAGAATCACACTGGTGATCGCTAATAGAACTAAAAGTGCTGTGTAAAGTGCTTCCAAAATAACCTCTCAACGGTCGGCAATTATACGCCGATATGTTCCCTAAACCTAGCGATGTTGGCAAATTCTTCACTGTCTAGGCTAGCTCCACCTACCAGTACACCATCTATGTTCGGCATTTTCAAAAACCCAGCGACATTATTTGCCTTTACTGAGCCGCCATACAGGATTCTCGTCTTCTCAGCCAGGCCTTCATCCACTTGCTCAGCCAAAGACTCTCGAATTCCCCTGATTGTCTCCTCTGCTTGCTCCGCAGTTGCAACCTCCCCTGTACCAATTGCCCATACTGGCTCATAGGCAATCACCAACTCAGAAATACCTGTGTCTTTCACAGCTTCCAACACCTGATTAATCGGCACCTCGGTCTGGCCTGCGTTTTTTTGTTCCAAAGATTCACCGACGCAAACAATAGGAACAATTCCATGGCGCTTGGCCGCCAAAACTTTGGCATGCACCAACTGGTCCGATTCGTTGTGAATCATGCGACGTTCGCTGTGCCCAATCAATACATACTGGCAGTTGAGTTTTGCCAAAAATTCACCACTGATGTCACCGGTGTAAGCACCATGGTCCTGATCGGAGAGATCTTGCGCGGCCAAGATGAGCTTGAAACCTTCAGCGTCAATGAGAGTCTGCGCACTTCTGAGGTCTGTAAATGGAGGTGCGATTACAACTTCAACACCTTCGTAATCAAAATCGGCATCATCTAGCGTCCAGGCGAGTTTCTGCACGGTTGCGATTGCTTGTTGGTGATCTAAGTTCATCTTCCAGTTTCCAGCAATCAAAGGTGTTCTAGTCATTTAGGGCCTCCAAGCCAGGAAGTTTTTTTCCTTCTAAATATTCAAGCGAGGCTCCCCCGCCGGTTGATATGTGGCCAAAAGCGTTGTCTTGGAACCCAAAGTGGCGAACCGCACTTGCGCTGTCTCCTCCTCCAACCACACTGAAACCATCCATTTCGCTCAATGCTTTGGCAACGATTTTGGTTCCAGCTGCGAAATTGTCAAATTCGAATACGCCCATGGGCCCATTCCAGAAAACAGTTTTGCTGCTGGAAATTGCATCGGCAAAGACCCTTCCGGTCTCGGGACCTATGTCTAGTCCCATTCCAGTCTCCCCAAATCTAGAGCTGTTGAACTGATCCGCAGAAACGGTTTGGTGACTTGCCTCGCGGTCGAATTTCTCTGCCACAACTACATCCACCGGCAACAAAATTTCAACACCCAGTTGTTTTGCTCGCTGGATATATTCGGCAGCTGTTTCAATCTGGTCTTCCTCAAGCAGTGAGCTACCTACTTCATGACCCATGGCTTTCAGGAAGGTAAACATCATTCCGCCACCAATAAGCATTCGGTCAACTTTTGGTAGCAGCGCATCAATCACACCTAGTTTGTCCGAGACTTTGCTACCGCCAAGGATCAGAGTGTAGGGGCGCTCTGGGTTCTCAGTAAGTTTTTTGAGAACCTCCAACTCTTTTTCAACAGTTCTGCCGGCGTAAACATCAGCAAATTTAGCTACCTCATAAACGCTTGCCTGCTTACGATGAACTACTCCGAATCCGTCGATTACAACATCGGTAATCTCTCCGAGTAAATCCTTCGCAAACTGCTCTCGATCTGAATCGTTTTTACTAGTTTCTGATTCATTGAATCGCAGGTTTTCAATAAGTGTTAGTGCACCTGTCGCAGGTGCTGAGTCTGCAAACTCTAGATCTGGGTATTTGGACTTCATGAATTCAAATACAGGTTTCAAGCTGTAGTTTGCATCAACTCCATCCGGTCTTCCCAGGTGAGAGCAAATTACAGGCCTACCGTTTTTGGCGATTACCTCGTCGATGGTTTTGTAGGCGGCAACGATGCGTCCGGAGTCCTGAATCTCGGAGTTACTGATTGGAACATTGAGATCACACCGGATCAACACCTGTCTGCCCTCAAAAGAGTCAATCAGGTCTAGGTTGCGAAGCATTAGAGCTTGTTAGCGACTAGCTCGGTAAGTTCAACCAAGCGGTTTGAATAGCCCCACTCGTTGTCATACCAGCTGCTGAGCTTGACGGTGTTGTCAATAACCCTCAAAAGACCTGAGTCAAACACAGAGCTGTGTGGGTCACCCACGATGTCAGATGACACCAGAGGGTCATCTGAGTACATCAGAATGCCCTTCAGGGGTCCCTCAGCGGCTTCTTTGTAAGCTGCCTTGACTGTCTCCAGGTCAACATTTGCCTTAGTGGTCAAAGTTAGGTCTGTGATTGAACCGGTTGGAACTGGAACCCTCAGAGCGAAACCATCGAGTTTTCCCTGCAATTCGGGCATAACCAACCCGATTGCCTTGGCGGCACCGGTTGAGCTGGGAACGATATTAACCGCAGCGGCTCTCGCTCTGCGAAGGTCCGAATGAGGCCCATCCTGCAGGTTCTGATCTGCGGTGTAGGCATGCACGGTGGTCATCAGACCATTTTCAATTCCAAACTTGTCGTGGAAAACCTTTGCCAATGGAGCAAGGCAGTTTGTAGTGCAGGATGCGTTTGAGATGATGTGGTGCTTCTCAGGGTCGTACAGGTGCTCGTTCACGCCAATCACGAAAGTTGCATCCTCGTTTGTTGCAGGTGCTGAAATTAGAACTTTCTTGGCACCGGCTTCAATGTGCGCCTTCGCCTTCTCGGCATTCGTGAAGATTCCTGTTGATTCGATAACGATCTCAACGCCTAGCTCTCCCCAACCAAGGTCAGCTGGGTTACGCTCAGCCAGGACCTTGATTTTCTTGTCATCTACGATGATTGAATCGCCTTCAACCCTTACCTCGTGATCCAAGCGACCACCAACAGAGTCATATTTGAGAAGGTGAGCCAAACCTGCGGGGTCTGAAAGGTCGTTCACGGCGACAATTTCTAAGTTGCTACCCTGCTTCAAGGCAGCTCTTAGGTAGTTTCTGCCAATTCGGCCAAAGCCGTTAATTCCAATTCGAGTCATTACATCTCCAGAAAGTTAAATAAAGTCAAACATCTCCCCTGGGGGGTGATGCTCATTAGAACTCGTTCAGCCTAGCAGGAGACTGGAAGCATGCTTCTTTGCGGCATTGAAGCGCATTTCAACATCGCTCCAGTTCACAATGTTCCAGAAAGCTTTCACGTAATCACCCTTGACGTTTTTGTAATCGAGGTAGAACGCGTGCTCCCACATGTCAAGCATCAGCAATGGCGTTGTCAAAACAGCCACATTGCCCTGCTGGTCATACAGCTGGTTGATGTTGAGTCGAGATGCAACTGCGTCCCAACTCAATAGTGCCCAACCAGACCCTTGAATGCTCAGAGCCGCTGCATTGAACTGAGCAACAAACTTGTCAAAATCACCAAAAAACTCATCAATTGCTGCCGCTAGCTCGCCGGAAGGACGATCGGGGCTATCTGGACCCATGTTTTTCCAAAAAATACTGTGATTTGTGTGTCCTCCGAGGTGAAAGGCCAAGTCCTTTTCCAACTTGGGCAAGGTTCCAAAGTTCCCACTGTCACGAGCCTCTGCCATCTGCTCCAGAGCTTGATTCGCGCCTGCAACGTAAGCTGCGTGGTGCTTGGAGTGGTGAAGCTCCATGATTTCCCCGCTGATTGAAGGGTCTAGCGCTCCATAGTCGTAAGTCAGTTCTGGAAGTGTATAGGTCATTGTGTGACTCCTTTCATTAGTTACAGTTATAGATCTCTTTGGATATTCCCAAACTAGTCTTGAATCTGCATTCCCTGCAAAGCCTCTTCAGTGTCGTCGATTCCTAGCTCATGAGCCTTCTTGTCCGCCATTGCTAGAAGCCTGCGAATCCTGCCAGCTATTGCGTCTTTTGTCATCGGCGGGCTTGCAAGTCTTCCCAGTTCATCCAGTGAGGCGTTTTGATGCTGAAGCCTAAGTTCGCCGGCGTATTTCAAATGCTCGGGCACCTCCGCGGACAAGATCTCCAGGGCTCTTTGAACTCTTGCTCCGGCTGCAACTGCTGCCTGTGCGCTTCTTCGCAGATTTGCATCATCGAAATTGGCAAGACGTTGATTCGGTATCTGGTGACCGCGTTTTTTGCGGACAACTTCCCAACGGTTCCAAGCTTCTTCTGCACCCAGCAGGGTCATTAATTTGCCAATAGCCTCTGGCTCTCTCACCATCACTCGGTGTGTGGATCGAACTTCGCGAGTCTTTGCTGGAATTTCTAATCTTCTTGCAAGTCCAACTAGTGCCATAGCCGCTTCATTGGTGGGCGCAACAACTTCTAACGACACCAATTTGGCAGGGTCTGATAAGACACCAGACGCCATGAAGGCTCCACGCCAAGCACAGATTGCTTCACCCAAGCTGGAGCTGACCAGGCTCGCAGGAAGGCCACGAACCGGCTTTCCCTTCACGTCAATCAAACCAGTTTGTCTTGCTAGCAATTCACCGTGACCGTTGACCCTCAGCTGGTATGACTGGTCTCTTTTGCTGGTGGCGGAGATTACTGATATGTCTGCCCTTGCGGAATAGACCTCGGCTAGGGTTTTAGCCATTCTGCGTGCCAGGTCGGATTCAGACAGTTCCACCTCAATGGCAATCCGACCGCTAATCAGGTGTAGGCCACCGCAGAACCTTAAGAGCGTTGAAAGCTCAGCAGCTCTCTCCTCAGCACGACTCACTCGCACTCTGGCCATTTGCAGTCTGGCCTCAGACGTATATGACAATTACTCTCTCCCCAAATCTCTGTGGTTGACCCGGATGCTCAGGTTTTCATCCGACAACTGATCGGCCAACTGATTAGCAAGCGTCACAGAACGGTGTTTGCCCCCTGTGCAGCCAATTGCAACGCTTATGAATCTTTTGTTTTCAACCCTGTAGCCGCTGAACACGGTATCTAGAATTTGTCCTAACCGCTCTAGAAAATCCTTGGCTAACGGAGACGACATTACTGCTTTTTGAACTTTTTTGTCATTTCCAGTGAAGTCTCTCAGTGCTTCATCCCAGTGAGGGTTGGGTAGGAATCTAGCGTCGAAGACCATGTCGGCATCTGTCGGCGTCCCGTATTTGAACCCAAAAGACTGAATGATGAGCTGTAGTTGATCTTGGCCACCACCAAACTCTTGAAGAATCCTGGTGCTTAGCTGGTGCACGTTCAAATCACTGCTGTCAATAACGACATCAGCGGATTCCCTGATATCCAAAAGCTTGGTTCGTTCTCTTTCAATCCCATCCAACAGACCACCATCACCTTGCAACGGATGCGGTCTTCTGACCTGTTCGAACCTTCTAACTAGAGCCTGGTCACTGGCCTCAAGGAAAATCATTCGAAGGTTTACGTTTGAATCTCTCAGAGTTTTCAAGTTGTTGGTCAATTCGTCGAAAAATTCGCCACCACGGACATCAATCACAACGGCCAGCTTGCTCAGGGGCTGGGAATCGTAATGCAGCAGCTCGGCAATTGGGGGCAACATCTGAGGTGGCAGGTTGTCAACAACGTACCATCCCTGATCCTCTAAGGCGTTGGCGACCGTTGAACGACCTGCGCCACTCATTCCAGTCACTATCAGTAGCTCTGGATTTACCTGTTCAACCATTGATTTTCCCTCTAGGAGACTAGATTACTGGCTGTTATCCTCCGGTGCAGGGCTTTTGGTCGTATCTTGTGCCAACTGCGTAACAATTTCGTTGGCTAGTGCATCACCAATGCCAGGCAGGTCCTTGATTTCATCAACGGTTGCCTCTCTCAGCCTGGTTGCTGACCCAAATCTTCTAAGCAATTGCCTTGCTCGTTTTTCTCCAAGCCCCGGAATCTCAAGTAATTGGCTCTGAATGCTATTGCTGCGTTTTTTGCGTTGCGCTTCAATCGCAAACCTGTGGGCTTCATCCCTAATTCTTTGAAGTAGAAACAGCTCATCACTGGTTCTTGGCAAGATGACCGGATAACTCTCCCCCGGAATCCAGACCTCCTCCAACCGCTTGGCGATCCCGCAAATGGCTATGTCCTCTACCCCTGAATCGTCCAGTGCTCTTTTTGCGGCATTGACCTGCGGCAGGCCTCCGTCAATTAGGAGCAGGCCAGGTCGATAGCTGAATTTATTATCGGTATTTTCTTGAGTCAAATATTTCAGTCTTCTGCTCAACACCTGATATATGGCATCCGTATCATCCACAAAGTTTTCAACGTTGAATCTCCGGTACTGCCCTTTTTTGCTTAGTCCATCCTCAAAAACGGCCATTGAACCAACAGCGTTTGTGCCTCCAAGGTGTGAAATGTCAAAACACTCAATTCTTAGGGGCGCAACCGCCAGGCCAAGTGATTTTTGGATACCGGCCAAGGCATCGGCACGAGTTGTGAAGTCAACACTGCGCTTGGATTTATAGCTACCTAGCGCGTGTTTGGCGTTAGTTGCTGCCGTGGCGGCAAGGGTTTTTTTGTCTCCACGCATTGGTTTTCTGAAACTAACCTTCGAACCTCTTCGCTCAGTTAGCCAGGTTTCCAGGGCGCCCTGATTGGTGGGCAGAGTCGGAACCAAAAGTTCTTTAGGAATTGAATTTGGTTCAATGTTTGGCTTTTGCTCATAAACATCTTTGATTAGTTGTTCAACAATTTCGGCATCTGTCAAATCTTCACTGAGATCCATTACAAATCCCTTGTTTCCGCGAACCCTGCCACCTCGGACAATAAAGAAACTAACCGCCGCATTCAGCTCATCACGAGCTAAACCAAACAAATCAGCATCGGTTTGATCCTGCAAAACAACGGTTGATTTTTCCAATACCTTTTCTAGTGCCGTGATGTCGTCTCTGAGTTGGGCGGCAAATTCATATTGTTGCTGCTCACTGGCCTGGCTCATTTTTTCACGCATGGATTTCAGGTAACTGTTGTCACCCCGGTTCATAAATTCACCCAGAGATTTAGCAATTGTCTTGTGTGCTTCTGGGTTTATCCTTCCAACACAAGGAGCAGAGCACTTGCCGATTTCTGCAAGGATGCAGGGGCGTTCATTTCGTTTAGCAGTGTCATACACAGTTTTGGAACAACTGCGCATCGGAAAGACCTTCAGCAGATTATCCAAAGTCTCTCGGATGGCCCATGCCTGGGTGTAGGGACCAAAATACCGAACACCACGAAGCTCTCGATTTCTCGTTACAAATGCCCTAGGCACTTCCTCTTTCATGCTGATGGCTAGATAAGGGTAGCTTTTGTCATCTCGGAAGCGGACGTTAAATAGAGGGTCGTATTGCTTAATCCACATAAACTCCAGTTGCAGAGCCTCATATTCGGAGTCAACTATCGTCCAGGTGACATCAGCGGCCGTGGTGATCATTCTTTGGGTTCGCTCATGTAGCTTTTCCAATTTGCCAAAATACGATGTCAATCGAGATCTCAGGTTTTTAGCTTTCCCAACGTAGATCACTCGTCCGTTGGAGTCCATGAATCGATAGACACCCGGATCGGTTGGAATCGATCCGGTGGTAGGCCTAAAGCTTGGACCAGTCATCAGAGAATCTCGGCTAAAAACTCTCCGGTGTGCGAACCATTAGTTTTCGCTACCTTCTCGGGCGTTCCTTGGGCAATTACCTGACCTCCACCGGCTCCTCCCTCGGGACCCATGTCAATCAGCCAATCGGCAGAACGAATAACGTCCAGGTTGTGCTCAATCACCACCACTGTGTTTCCCTTGTCGACCAGGGTGTTTAGCACCAAAAGCAATTTTTGAACATCCTCGAAGTGCAATCCGGTTGTTGGCTCATCTAAGACATAAATTGTTCGACCGTTGCTTCTTTTCTGCAATTCTGTCGATAGCTTTACCCTTTGAGCCTCTCCACCCGAAAGCGTGGTGGCGGACTGGCCCAGGCGCACATAACCAAGACCCACCTCGACCAGGGTCTGCAAGTATCTGGCAATTGAATTTATTGGTGCAAAAAATTCTGCCGCCTCAGCAATTGGCATCTCAAGGACATCTGCAATGTTTTTGCCCTTGTAGTGAACCTGCAGGGTTTCGCGATTGTAGCGAGCCCCCTTGCAGTCCTCGCAGGTCACGTAGACATCGGGCAAGAAGTTCATTTCAATCCTGAGCGTTCCATCTCCACTGCACGTTTCACAACGTCCACCCTTGACGTTAAAGCTGAATCTCCCCTGCTGGTAGCCACGAACTTTGGCCTCCTGCGTGTCGGCAAACAACTTTCTGATGTGATCAAAGACTCCGGTATAGGTGGCTGGATTACTGCGTGGAGTTCGACCAATCGGATTTTGGTCAACGTGCACAATCTTGTCCAATTGGTCAACACCTTCAATTCGAGTGTGTTTTCCGGGTACCAATTTCGCTCGATTCAGGGTGTTTGCCAATGATTTGTATAAAACGTCATTCACCAGCGATGATTTTCCACTTCCACTCACACCAGTTATTGCAGTAAGCACCCCAAGAGGAAAACTGACATCAACGTTCTGTAAGTTGTTCGCCTTGGCTCCGACAACTTTGAGTTTTTCTGGTTTTGGCTTACGCCTCTTAGCCGGGGTCTTTATTTCGAGCTGCTTGGAAAGATACTTTCCAGTGATTGAATCTGTGTTTTTCAGTATTGTTTTATAGCTTCCGCTATGAACTACGTTTCCACCGCCAATGCCCGCGGTTGGGCCGATGTCTACAATCCAGTCGGAGGCAAGTATCGTATCCTCATCGTGCTCGACGACAATCAACGTGTTACCCAGATCTCTTAGCCTTTCAAGCGTTTGAATCAGCCTTCGGTTGTCTCGCTGGTGCAGCCCAATGCTTGGTTCGTCCAAAACATATAAGACTCCGGTCAATCCAGCACCGATCTGAGTGGCCAACCTGATTCTCTGTGCCTCGCCACCTGAGAGCGATCCTGCGTTTCTCTCAAGGCTTAGATAACCAAGCCCAACAGATAATAAGAATTCAAGCCTTGCTCTAATCTCCCTTAAGACTTGTCCAGCGATTTTTGCCTGTTTCTCGGTTAGTTTGATTTTCTCGAAAAAGGAATAACAGTTGATGAGACTCATCTTCACGACATCATGAATGGATAATTGACCAACTTTCACAGCCAAAACCTCGGGCCTCAGCCTCGCTCCATCACATTCAGGGCATGGAATCTCACGGAGGTAGCCTGCATAAACGCTTCTTCTGTAATCACTGTCGGTCTCGTTGTATTTTCTTTCGACGTAGGGCAAAACACCTTCGAAACCGCTGGTGTAGCGCATATCCCTTCCGTAGCGTGAGCGCCACTTGACCTGAACTTTGAAATCGTTTCCATACAGGATTGCTTCCTGCACCTCTGGGGTTAGGTCCTTCCAGGGAGTATCTAAATTGAAGTCCAAATCATCAGCTAACCCCTGAAGCAACCTAACAAAGTAGTTATAAAGACCTTTTCCCTGAGTTGACCAAGGAATTATGGCGCCGTCTTTCATGCTCTTCGCAGGGTCGCCAATTACCAAGTCTGGATCGACAGCCATCTTCACCCCCAAACCCGAACACTCGGGGCATGCCCCAAATGGAGCGTTGAAACTAAATGTTCTCGGCTCGATATCCGTGAGGGCAAGTTCGTGTTGGTTTGGGCAACTTAGATTTTCACTAAAGGTTCGTTGTGACCCAGAGTCAACAAAATCAATTACCACTCTCCCATCAGCAAGATTCAGGGCCGTTTCTATTGAGTCGGTAAGACGATTTGTAATGTCTTCGCGAATTACCATGCGATCGACAACAACACTGATGTCGTGTTTATATGATTTCTTCAGTGGCTTGGCGTCTGCCAGTACTAGCTGTTCACCGTCCACTATTGCTCGGGCATAGCCCTGAGCCTGAAGTGATGAAAATAAATCCGCAAATTCGCCCTTTTTTTGCTGGATTATTGGGGCAAGCACCATGAAACGAGTGTCTAATTTCTCAGTGAGGAGCTGGTCCACTATTTGCTGCGGGGTTTGTTTAGAGATTACTTCTTCACAGATGTGGCAGTGCGGCACACCGATTCTGGACCACAGCAACCTCAGATAGTCGTGAATCTCTGTGATTGTTCCAACCGTTGATCGAGGGTTTCTGTTAGTCGATTTTTGATCGATAGAAACAGCTGGCGACAGTCCGTCGATGAAATCCACATCGGGTCTGTCAACTTGTCCCAAAAACTGCCTGGCGTAGGCGCTCAGAGATTCCACATAGCGCCGCTGTCCTTCGGCGAAGATTGTGTCAAATGCCAGTGAGGATTTACCAGAGCCACTTAGGCCCGTGAAAACTACAAGCTTGTCCTTGGGTATTTCAATGTCAATGTTTTGAAGGTTGTGAACTCTGGCGCCTTTAACATGGAGAACGTTCCCCTTTGGTTTTTCAATGTGCATTTGTTCCTTAGGCGTGCCCGGCAGATTCCATCTGCCGCACTTCGCGTTTTAGTTCACTGATTTCGTCTCGAATTCTTGCCGCAAGCTCAAATTGTAATTCATCGGCTGCCGAACGCATCTGCGCATCGAGCTCGGCAATTGTTTCTAGCAATTGGGTTTTTCCAGCCTGGGCGATCGAACTTCTACCGCGCATGGGTTCTGCGCTGGATTTACGCTTGGGCTCATACTTGAGGCTTTCTAGCAGGCTCTCTGTGTCTGCCTGTTCCCTTGCTAGCTGATCGGTTATGTCTGAAATCTGTTTTCTCAGCGGTGTGGGATCGATGTTGTTGATGCGGTTGTATTCCAGCTGCTTGCCCCGCCTGCGTTCAGTTTCATCAATGGCACGCTTCATGGAATCAGTTACATTATCCGCATATAGGTGCACCTCACCATTAACATTCCTAGCCGCACGACCAATCGTTTGGATTAGGGATGATGTGGATCTCAGAAACCCTTCCTTATCAGCATCAAGAATCGCAACCAATGAAACCTCTGGCAAATCCAGACCCTCCCTTAGCAGGTTGATTCCAATCAAAACATCGAAGATACCCTGCCTGAGCTCCCTAAGTAGCTCCACCCTTCGCAGAGTATCGACATCACTGTGCAGGTAGCGCACACGGACGCCGGCTTCGGTGAAGAAATCAGTAAGTTCCTCAGCGAGTTTTTTAGTGAGTGTTGTAACCAAGACTCTTTCGTCTCTTTCGGTTCTAATCCTCACCTGTTCCAAAAGATCATCTATTTGACCCTTGGCTGGTTTCACCACAAGCTTTGGGTCCACCAAGCCCGTGGGTCGAATAATCTGCTCAACATAACCATCTGATTTATCCAGCTCATAGCTTCTGGGTGTTGCCGAGAGATAAACGGTTTGTCCAGTCCTCTCCAAAAACTCATCGAATCTAAGAGGTCTGTTGTCTAGTGCTGAAGGAAGCCTGAATCCGTGTTCGACAAGAGTTCTTTTTCTGGAAGCATCGCCCTCATACATCCCACCAACCTGCGGAATAGTAACGTGCGACTCATCAACTACCGTAAGAAAGTCATCAGGGAAATAGTCCAAAAGACAAGAGGGAGGATCCCCCTGTTCACGGCCATCGATGTGGCGTGAGTAGTTTTCAATTCCAGAGCAAAAACCCAGCTCGCGAATCATTTCCAAGTCAAAGTTGGTGCGCATTTTGATTCTCTGCGCCTCCAGTAGCTTTCCTTGAGATTCAAGTTCACGGTGGCGGTTCTCTAACTCCTCTTCGATGGCTTCTATTGCTTTTCCCATTCGCTCTGCGGGGGCAACGTAATAACTTGCAGGAAAGATGGCCACTGTGTCCAATTCATTCAAAATTTCTCCGGTAAGTGGATGAATGTTGTAAATTTTTTCGATTTCATCACCGAAGAATTCGATTCTTGTGGCCTGCTCGTCATACACCGCGATAATTTCTACGGTGTCACCTTTGACTCTAAAATTACCCCTTGAGAAATCGATGTCATTGCGCTGATATTGAATTTGGACAAATTGCTTAATCAGGTCATCACGGTCAATTCGCTGCCCAACGTGAAGTGCAACCGCTTGACCTAAATATTCTTTTGGTGCCCCGAGTCCGTAAATGCAGCTAACTGTTGACACAACTATTACGTCTCTGCGACTTAGAAGGCTCATTGTTGCGCTGTAACGGAGTCTCTCCACCTCTTCGTTGATTGTTGCGTCTTTTTCGATGAAGGTATCCGACTGTGGGACGTATGCCTCGGGCTGGTAGTAGTCGTAGTAGCTAACAAAATATTCAACCGCGTTATCTGGAAACATTTGTTTGAATTCATTAGCCAACTGCGCGGCAAGGGTCTTGTTGTGAGCAAGAATCAGGGTTGGTCTTTGCAGTTTTTCAATCAACCAGGCTGTGGTTGCTGATTTACCGGTACCGGTAGCACCCAATAAAACGACATCACTTTCACCATCGTTAATGCGCTGAGCAAGCTCATTGATTGCCTTAGGCTGATCGCCACTGGGCTCATAGTCGCTGACGACCTTGAATGGTTTGTAATCTCTTCTGGGTTCCACCTACAAATCAACCGTTTCTAACGCTGACTCATTTCCACCAGCTTGTTCCAGGCGATTTTGGTTCTTGCCTCAAGCTCGTGGATATCACAATTGGAATCTATGACAATGTCGGCAACCTCGATGCGCTCTTGCTTGGTTGCCTGGGCATTGATTCGCATCAGAGCCTCATCGTTTTTCATCCCCCTGAATTCAATCAATCTTTGCAGTTGATTGTCCTCGCCAGCCTCTACGGTGACGATTGCATCAAATGGGTAATCAGACTCTGATTCAACCAAAAGCGGGATCATGTAGACAACGATTCCTTCAGTCTCGGCAAATAGTTGCTTTGATCTGCTTTGAATCAACGGATGCAAGATCTGTTCTAGCTGCTTTCGCTTGGAATTATCTTCGAAAACTAACTCCGCCAAGGCTTTTCTGTCTAGCTCACCAGTCTCGTAGAGCGCTTGCCCAAAAGCCTCGATTATTTGATTTGCACCATCAGATCCATCTATAACGACCTCACGAGCAACCTGATCTGAGTCAATCACGGTTGCACCCAATTCAGCAAGAAAAGAGCCCACCGTGGACTTACCACTGGCAATACCTCCGGTCAATGCGACCAGAAAGTCTGCCATAAGGCGCTTACTCCCCCTGGCTTAGCTTGTCTCGCAGCGCCGCTAAGGACTCGTCATCCGAAAGTGTTCCGGAGTCTGATTCTGAAGTGGTTTCTGCCTGCTTTGAAGCCTCTGGGACATCAGCTAGACGAGCATTGATGTCTCTGACCTGCTGCTTGTGAAGATCCCAACGCTGCTGCGCCTGAGAGTACTCTGCCTCCCACTTGGTGCGAGCCTCCTCATAACCTGATTTCCACTCATTGGTCTCTGGGTCAAAGCCTTCTGGGTACTTGTAGTTGCCCTTGTCGTCATATTCCGCGCTCATGCCGTAAAGCACTGGGTTGAAGTCGGTTCCATCTGGATCAATCTCTTCACTGGCCTGCTTGAGGCTGAGGCTGATTCGACGGCGCTCTAGGTCGATGTCAATCAACTTCACGAACACCTCCTGGTTCACATCTACTACCTGGTCTGCATGCTCGATGTGCTTGCTGGATAGTTCTGAAATGTGGACAAGTCCTTCGATTCCATCGGCAACTCTTACGAATGCACCGAAAGGAACGGTCTTGGTGATCTTGCCAGGGGTGTACTGACCAATGGCATGGGTCCTAGCGAACAGCTGCCATGGGTCTTCCTGAGTTGCCTTCAATGAGAGTGAAACTCGCTCGCGGTCATTGTCAATCTCGAGTACTTCGACTGTTACTTCCTGACCAACCTCGACTACCTCACTGGCGTGGTCGATGTGCTTCCAGCTCAATTCACTTACGTGAACCAAACCGTCAACGCCTCCAAGATCGATAAAGGCTCCAAAGTTCACGATTGAACTCACGGTACCGGTGCGGACCTGGCCCTTGGCAAGGTCATTGAGAAGTGTTGAACGAGATGCTGACTGTGACTCTTCGAGCAATGCTCTGCGCGAGAGAACCACGTTATTGCGGTTTTTATCCAGTTCCAAAATCTTGGCATCGATCTCTTCGCCCATATAAGGGGAAAGGTCCCTGACTCGACGCAATTCGATAAGTGAGGCTGGCAGGAAGCCACGAAGACCGATGTCTACAATCAGCCCACCCTTAACAACCTCGATAACGACACCTTTGACAACGCCGTCAGCGTCTTTAATCTTCTCAACATCTCC
>CAJXMQ010000011.1 GCA_913056225.1 uncultured Micrococcales bacterium
GCACGTTTAGTCCCAGAAGCACGGGTTGGTGTTGCCCACGGAAAGCTTGCCGAGGGGCAACTGGAGCAGGTAGTGATTGATTTCTGGGAGGGGAAATTCGATGTCTTAGTGTCAACCACGATTATTGAAACAGGTATTGATATCCCCAATGCCAACACTTTGATTGTGGATAGAGCTGAGAATTATGGACTGAGCCAACTTCACCAGATTCGCGGACGGGTTGGTCGTTCCCGAGAGCGTGCCTACGCATACTTTTTCTATGACAGCTCCAAGCCTCTAACTGAAACCGCGCATGATCGATTGGCAACCATTGCCACCAATAACGAATTGGGAAGTGGGTTTCAGGTTGCCATGAAAGACCTTGAAATCAGGGGGGCTGGAAACTTGCTCGGGGGAGAACAGAGTGGCCACATAGCAGGGGTTGGTTTTGATCTCTATCTGCGCATGATTGGGGAAGCCGTTGATGAATTCAAGGGCAAAAAGATCGAGCCCCCGGCAGAGCTGAACTTGGAAATTCCGGTGAGTGCTCATATCCCAACAAGTTATCTAGATAGCGACCGATTGCGCCTTGAGGCCTACCACAAGCTGAGTGCTGCGGGTGGTTCGGAGTCCAATGCTGAGCAGTTGCAGGCGATCTTGGATGAGCTGGAAGACCGTTATGGAAAGGCTCCGGTGGAGCTAAGAATTCTGATTCAGGTGACAGAGCTTCGGCAGATTGCCAACCGACTGGGCTTGAAAGACCTGAACATGCTCGGTGACAAAATGAGAATGCAGCCGATCGAGCTCAATGAACAGCAACTGGTCAATCTCAGCCATGATTATTCAGGAGTTAGGTATTTGCAGTCATCAAAGATGTTGACTCTGGATAAGCCAGCCTTACCCTCAAGTGATGAGCAAGTGGTTGACTGGGTAAAGAAGTTTTTGGAGGACATGATTGAGCGAACTAGAACAACTGATTGAAACCGCCCATAAGCTCAGAGCCCCCGGTGGCTGCGCTTGGGATGCGGAGCAGACCCATGAGTCTTTGGTGCAATACCTGCTTGAAGAAACCCATGAACTCATTGAAGCGATTGAGGCTGGTTCCAGAGATGAAGTGCTGGAGGAGCTTGGGGATGTTTTGTATCAGGTGGTTTTTCATTCAGACCTAGCTTCAACCGGAACATTGGGCGAGCCATTTGATATTGAAGATGTTTCAAAAAAGATGCGGGAGAAGATGATTTCTCGTCACCCCCATGTTTTTGGTGATGCCGATGAGCAAAGCAAGTATGCGGCGAATACCGGTGATGAGGTGATGCAGAACTGGGATGAGCATAAAAAGCGTGAAAAACCAGAGCGCCAGAGCATTCTGGATGGTGTCCCGCAGTCAATGCCGGCCTTAGCCCTGGCCAATAAAGTAATGGCAAAGGCTGAAAAGGCAGGCATCTTGGAAAAAGCTGAATCTCCTGCAATACCGATGGAGACAGAGGATGACCTGGGAAAGATGCTATTGGCCGTTGTAAGTTCTGCGAGAACTGCTGGTTTGGATCCCGAAAGGGCACTCCGCGAAGCAACTCGAGAGTTGCAGGTGGAGATAAGGCAGGCTGAAATTGATGAGGGTCTAGATGCAGGAATTGTCGGCAAGGTTAGCGATGATGAGTAACTCAGTTATGGGAAACTAACTAAATGGCCAAGCAAATCTCCTCTCCCCGCGGCATGCGGGATTTCCTGCCGGTCGAAAAAACCCGCAGAGATCACTACCTGGCACTCATACTGGGTGTCTATAAAAGCCGTGGTTTTCAATCAATTGAGACTCCCGCCATGGAAAATATCGACAGATTGCTATCGGGTCAGGGTGGGGATAATGAAAAGCTCGCCTTTCAGGTTTTAAAGCGTGGTGAAGAGCTTGAAAAAGCCACTCAAGATGGCTCACAACTTGCAGATCTTGGTCTTCGTTATGACCTAACGGTTCCACTAACAAGGTTTTATGCAACCAATCACGCTGAATTGCCCAAAGTTTTCAAAGCCATTCAAACTGGACCTGTTTGGCGTGCGGAAAGACCACAAAAGGGTCGCTATCGCCAGTTCAACCAGTGCGACATCGACATCATTGGCGATGATTCAACAGATGCCGAATTAGAACTTTTGAGCGCTTCACTGCAAGCGTTAGAAAGCATTGGTCTGCAGGGTGCGATTATCCGCATCAACCACCGTGGCTATCTCACCAGAGAGATGCAGAGGCTTGGGGTTGAAGATGTTCCCGGGGTTTTGATAACGGTTGACAAATTAGACAAAATTGAAATCACTGGGGTGGTTGCAGAGCTCTCAGAAAGATACGACGAGGGTTTAGCTGAGCGAGTCGGACAGTGGCTTGAGCAAGAGGCGGAGGTTCCCGAGGAACTTGCCACCATTATGAAATCAATTGATAGCTCAAAACTCAGATTTGATAAGACCCTGGTCCGCGGCATGGGTTATTACACCGGTGCGGTTTTTGAAATAGAACACCCTGACAGTGGGCAATCAATCGGTGGCGGTGGTCGCTACGACGGAATGGTCGGCAAGTGGTTGGGTAGCGATGTCTCTGCAGTTGGAATTTCTCTTGGTTTTGAACGGGTCATGGACTTGGTTGATCAAAGCCCAAGTGAAAACCAATCACTAGTGATTGTTTATGAGCAGATTGAAAATGCACTCACTGTTCAAAAGCAAGCAATAGATCAAGGTTTTGAATGCCGTTTGGAGAAAAAGACCAAAAACCTAAAAGCGCTGCTGGAATCAATGAGCAAGCAGGGTTTTGGCCAGTTTGCAATCCTTCAAGATCAGCAAACACTCTCTGAATTGGAAATCAAGGGCTTGAATTAGACCCTGCTAAGCTTTCAATCGCTATGTAACCCCACATTCTTTCCCCCACTAGGAGATTAGTTTTGTCCCTGATTGAAGCCATCGGCGCTAGAGAAATATTAGACAGCAGAGGAAACCCAACCATCGAGGTTGAGATTGCCTTGGATGACCAGAGCTATGGAACCGCAGCGGTTCCCTCAGGAGCTAGCACCGGTGCATTTGAAGCACACGAATCACGTGATGGCGGAGATCGCTACATGGGTAAGGGTGTCACCAAGGCTGTAGAGGCTGTTGAGGAGCTAGACGAGAGACTGCTCGATTTCGATGCTGTTGACCAAAGACTGGTTGATGCGGCAATGATTGAAATTGACGGAACCGAGAACAAATCAAGACTGGGCGCTAACGCCATTCTGGGTGTTTCGCTGGCATGTGCGAGGGCTGCAGCCGATAGCTGTGATCTGCCACTCTATAAATACCTGGGTGGACCCAATGCTCATGTGTTGCCAGTTCCACTAATGAACATCATCAATGGTGGCGCACACGCAGACACCGGTGTTGACATTCAGGAATTCATGATTGCTCCTGTCGGTGCTGAATCATTCCGCCACGCATTGCAGATGGGTGCTGAGGTTTATCACAACTTGAAAAAGCTTCTAAACGAGAAGGGTTTGTCAACGGGCCTTGGCGATGAGGGTGGCTTCGCCCCGGAGCTTGAGAACAACCGAGCAGCTCTTGACATTATTTTGGAAGCAATCAAGAAAGCTGGATATAAGCCAGGTGAGGACATCGCTCTGGCTCTGGATGTTGCCTCAAGTGAGTTTTACGAAAACGGCAAATACAACTTTGAAGGATCTCAGAGATCAGCTGCCGACATGACCAGCTACTACGCAGAACTAGCCAAAGACTACCCATTGGTGTCGATTGAAGACGCACTGGATGAAGAAGACTGGGAGGGCTGGACCGCCCTTACCGCCGAGCTGGGCTCAAAGATTCAGCTGGTCGGTGATGATTTGTATGTAACCAACCCGAAGCGATTGCAAAAGGGAATCGACACCGGAGCTGGAAACAGCATCTTGGTGAAGGTGAATCAGATCGGAACTCTAACTGAGACATTGGATGCGGTTGAGCTTGCTCACAAAAATGGCATGACTTCCATCATTTCCCACCGAAGTGGTGAGACCGAGGACACCTTCATCGCTGACTTGGCAGTTGCAACCAACTCAGGTCAGATCAAAACCGGTGCTCCCGCCAGGAGTGAGCGCGTTGCGAAATACAACCGCTTGTTGCGCATCGAGGAAGAGTTGGCGGATGCCGCAGTTTATGCAGGACACTCTGCATTTCGCCTCGGCTAGTCAAAACAACTAATCACCATCAGAGTTTTAGGATTTAGCCATAATGGCCGATCAAAAAGTTCCCGTTAGGGTTTCCGAAACCTCCTGGTGGTTTCAAAACCTGCACGTCAGTGGTTCGATCGCACTGTTTTTGGTTGTGCTGACCCTGGGACTTGTCTCGCTTGCTCCTGATATTCAACTTCTGTTGCGACAACAGGCTGAAATTGCCGAGGTGGAGCAATCAATTCAAGATTCGGAACAGGCGTTGGCTGATATGCAGGATGAGCGAGACCGCTGGCAGGATGCCTCCTATATCCGCTCTCAGGCGAGAGAGCGTCTCTATTATGTTTTGCCCGGTGAGGTTAGCTATCTAGTGATGAGCAGTGAGGGGATTGATTTTGATTCAGTCTCTGGAACAGTTGGTCAAATTCTTGCCGACCAGCGAGACAGCGACGTGATTAGTCAGGGAGTTATTGCAGCTGAAAAAGACTGGGTTCAAAGCTCACTGGAATCAATTCTTCGATCAGCACTGGATGTTCCTGAAGAGGAAAACAATTTAGGGCTTAGGGAGATCGAGTGATTTCAGAAATTGATTTGGCGATAGTTTCTGAACAACTTGGCAGACCGGCAAGATCAATGTTGGAAGTTAGTGCCAGATGCGCCTGCGGCAACCCTGTTGTTGTGAAGACCAAGCCTCGGCTTGAAGACGGAACCCCATTTCCAACTCTTTATTACCTAACACACCCATTGGCAACCGCCAGCATGTCCAGGTTGGAATCAGCTGGATTGATGGCTCAGTGGGGCGAGCAGCTGGAAACAGATGAAGATCTGGCAAGGCAATATCTGGCTGCCCATGAGAGCTATTTAGAGCAAAGGGATGAGGTCGAGGTTGTCGATGAAATTGGCAAGATAAGTGCTGGTGGGATGCCCACCAGGGTGAAATGCTTGCACGCATTGGCTGCTCATTCATTGGCCGTTGGGCCAGGAATCAACCCAATTGGGGACTGGGCAGTAGAAAACTCAGAGTGGAAGATTGAAAAATGTCAGTGTGAAAGGCCAAAAGACTCAGCAATCCGCTAATCTAGACCCTTGTGGCCAACGAGGTCTGCCTGAGATGATGACCATCCAAACGAAATGAACTAATGGCTGATAAAGAACTTGAAAACAAAAAACCACGCATCTTGATCATTGGTGGGGGCTATGCGGGCTTCTACGCGGCAAAGTGGCTGGAGAAGATGCTTCGCAAAAATGAAGCTGAAGTGACAATGGTTGATCCATTGCCTTACATGACGTACCAGCCATTTCTGCCTGAGGTCGCAGCTGGCTCAATCGAACCACGCCACACAGTTGTCTCTCACCGCCGTCACCTGAGCAGAACAAAGTTGATAACCGGCAAAGTTTCAAAAATTAGTCACAAAACCAAAACTGCAACCGTGGTCGCAGATGGCGGTAAGCCGTTCAATGTTGAATATGACCACGTTGTTGTAACTGCTGGAGCCATCTCCAGAACCTTCCCTATCCCCGGCGTTGCATCAGTAGCCATTGGAATGAAAAACGTTGAAGAGGCAGTGGAAGTTAGAAACAGAATGCTGGCTAATTTTGATCGCGCTGCAGCATTGCCAGCTGGACCGCAACGTGACCGCCTATTGAGTTTTGCGGTTATTGGTGGTGGCTTTGCAGGAATTGAAACTGTTGCAGAGCTTCGCTCAATGGCAACCTATCTGCTTCGCTACTATCCCGAGATCGCATTTGAAGACATTCAGTTCCACTTGGTTGAGGCCATGGGTCGAGTGATGCCTGAGGTCAGTGAAAAGCGAGCTGAATGGGTTGTTAATTGGATGCGCAAATCTGGCATTGAAGTTCACCTAAACACTCAGCTACTGAGTTGTGAAAAAGGCCTGGTAAAGCTCTCCAGCGAACTTGAATTTGAAAGCGATGTAGTTATCTGGACTGCTGGCGTGGCCGCCTCTCCAGTTGCCAAGTTCAGTGATTTGCCAGCGGATGAGCGTGGACGAATCATTGCTGATGCAACCCTCCGGGTTACCGATGAAGAGGGCAGTGTTTATGAAGGTGCATGGACCGCGGGAGATGTCTCCAGAGTCCCAGACCTAAGCGGCGGAGGAGTTGGTGGCTACTGTGTTCCCAACGCTCAGCACGCTGTCAGACAGGGTAAGAAGGTTGCCAAGAACCTAACCGCAGTCGTTAGAGGCGATGGACCCAATGAATACAAATGGGCAACCTTAGGCGCAGTTGCTGGTTTGGGCATCGGTCAGGGAGTGTTGCAGGTTGGTCGTTTCTCAATGGCTGGGCCATTGGCGTGGCTGGCTCACCGCGGTTATCACGGTTTGGCAATGCCAATGCTGGAGCGCAAGGTCAGAGTTATTGCTGGCTGGGTTTGGAACCTTCTATTACGCAGGGATGTAGTATCTCTGGAAGCAGTCAGACAACCGCGCGAGTTCTTCGCCTCCAACGCAGCAAAGCCGGGGCGAAAGTAACAAAGCGCCCCCGTAGCCCAATGGCAGAGGCAGGCGACTTAAAATCGCTCCAGTGTGGGTTCGAGTCCCACCGGGGGCACTCTTACAGTTTGCTGAACTATCCACTGCTAGGCCCCTCGATTCAGTAGCATTGAGGGGAACTAGGAGAGTCATGGAATTTCTACCACTGATATTGATCGGTGTTGTCGCTGTATTGGTGATTTATTCAATCGTCACCTACAACGCACTGGTAACGCTCAGAACACGCGTTGATGAGGCCTGGAGTGATATCACGGTGCAGCTGAAGCGCCGAGCTGATTTGATTCCAAACCTGATTGAAACCGTGAAGGGTTACGCCGCACACGAAAAAGAAGTTTTTGAAAACGTTACTCAGGCCAGAGCTGCCACCGTTAGCCCACAAGCGTTAGAGCACCCGGCTCAAGCTGGTCAGGCAGAAGGTGAGTTGCAGGGAGCGCTAAAGAGCCTGTTTGCTGTTAGTGAGGCCTATCCACAGCTGGTTGCCAATCAAAACTTTCTGGAATTGCAAAAAGAGCTCACCGACACAGAGAACAAGATCATGGCATCCAGAAGGTTTTATAACGGTGGAGTGAGTGAATACAACATTCGCATCCAGCAATTCCCGAGCAATCTGATTGCATCCTCATTCAAGTTTGATGATCGCGAGTTTTTTGAAGTTGAGGATCCAGGAGCAATCCAGGAGCCCCCAACTATCAAGTTCTAGGATTTTTTATGTATTCGGCTATAGCTGCCAATAAGCGCAACACGTTTTTTATAATCGCTGGCTTTGTCTTGCTGTTGGGTGGAATCTCACTTTGGTGGGGTTATTCAACCGGCAATGGATCCTCAGCGATATTCATCCTGCTGTTTGTGATTGGCTATGCCGTGTTTCAGTATTTTATGGCGGGCAGGCTGGCCATTGCCATGAGTGGTGCTAAGGAAATACAAAAAGACGATAACCCACGGCTTTATCGCATGGTTGAAAACCTCGCAATCACCGAGGGGTTGCCAATGCCCAAGGTATACATCATCAATGACCCCGCTCCCAATGCTTTTGCAACAGGACGTGATCCCAAGCACGGGATCGTCGCAGCAACCACCGGATTATTAGAGATGATGGATGACAATGAGCTTGAGGGCATCATGGCTCACGAGATTGGTCATATTAAGAACCAGGACATCAGAGTTTCAACAATTGTTTTTGGTTTGATTGCAGCCGTTGGAATCTTGGCTGACATGGCTTTGCGCATGGCTTTTTACTCATCCCTTACCCGATCCAGAAACTCAGGCCAATTCGGTTTGATATTGGTGGCGGTTGGAATTGTTGGCTGGATTATTGCAGCCTTGATTGGACCAATTGTTTCGGCTGCAATTTCTCGCCAGCGCGAATATTTGGCTGACGCCACAGCTGCAGAAATCACTCGCTACCCAGATGGACTTGCATCTGCTTTGCAGAAACTCGGGGAGCATGGCAAACCAATGAAAAAAGTGAACAGCTCCATGGCTCACATGTATATAAACGACCCCATCAAGCCAGGCATGGTTGAGAGGTTATTTTCTACGCATCCACCAATTCCAAAAAGAATTGAAAGACTGGGCAAGATTGGCACAGGTTTCTAACCAACACTAGACTTCAGGGGTTATAAGGAAAGGTCTCTAAGTGTTGCGCCCTTCGCTCAAAGATTTTGAAGCTGCCCGCCAAGTGATTTCTCAGGTGGTTGTTGAAACGCCGATTATTAGATCCAGCTACCTAAGCGACCTAACCGGCCAAGAGATTTATTTGAAGTGTGAAAACCTGCAAAGAACCGGAGCCTATAAAGTTCGCGGTGCATTGAACCGTCTAAGCAAGCTATCCGAAGAAGAAAGAGCAAACGGAGTGGTTGCAGCTAGTGCTGGCAATCATGCTCAGGGTGTTGCGCTGGCGGCCAAGAGGTTGGGCATCAAGGCAACTATCTTTATGCCAATCGGAGCCTCAATTCCCAAGCACGAGGCGACTTTGAATTATGGCGCTGATGTGGTTTTGACCGGAAGTATTTTCGATGAGACCTTAGATGCTGCATTGCGCTTCACAGCGCAATCAAAGGCAACCTTCATTCCTCCCTTCGACGACATTGACATCATCACTGGTCAGGGAACGGTAGCCATGGAAATCTCTGAACAGTATCCAGAGGTTGAAAATGTTATTGCTTGCGTAGGTGGCGGAGGCTTGATTGCTGGTGTTGCCTCGGCAACTAAACAGATTGCCGATGCACAAAACAGAGAGATCAAAGTTTTTGGCGTTCAAGCCTCGCAGGCTGCAGCCTATCCAGAAAGTCTCAAGCGAGGGAAGCCAACAGAGGTGCAGGTAAAGCCCACCATTGCCGATGGAATTGCTGTTGCTAAACCCGGGCAAATTCCTTTTGAAATTATCCAGCAAGATGTTGATCAGGTCGTAACGGTCACCGAGGACGAGATTGCTCAGGCAATGGTTTTGCTTCTGGAAAGAAGCAAACAGGTGGTTGAGCCTGGGGGTGCAGTTGGAGTTGCGGCAATTTTGGCTGGAAAGATAAAGCCAACCGGTCCAACCGTAATCACGCTTTCCGGGGGAAATATCGATCCACTGCTGCTGCAAAGAGTCATTAGACACGGACTGGCTGCCTCTGATCGCTACACAAACGTCTCAGTGATGCTCCCAGACCGTCCAGGACAGCTTGTGAGGACCGCTGAGGCGGTTGCAGACGCAGGGGCTAACGTTGTGGAGGTTTTGCACACAAGGCACGGAAATGGCCTGCAAATCAGCGAGGTGGAGCTAAATCTGAGCGTTGAGACCAGAAACAGAGAACACCGAGACAGCCTGATTGAATCTCTCAAAAAGGCAGGCCTGAATCCAAGCCTGCAAGAGGACTAAATCTTTAGGTTTTCGACCGCTGTAATTTTCACCTTGATTTTTTTACCGTTGGGTGCTTCGTATTCGATTTCGTCACCAATTTTGTGACCCATAATCGCCGCCCCGATTGGGCTAGTGGTTGAATAAACATCTAGCTCACTATCGGTTCCCTCAAGAATTTCCGAGGATCCCAACAAAAACTTGGTTTCATTCCCGTTTAGCTCGCAGCTAACCACCACACCCTGTTGAACAACACCGTGTGACTCGGGGGCTTCGCCAACCTGAGAATTGACAAGCATCCCCTCCAGTCGGTTGATGCGGGCCTCAATTCGACCCTGCTCCTCTTTGGCGGCTTGGTAGCCACCGTTTTCACTGAGGTCTCCCTCTTCTCGAGCCTCTTGAATCTTTTTGGCAATCTCCGAGCGTCTATTGGTTATCAAATCGGCTAGCTCGTCTTTCAGACGGTCATAAGCCTCTTGACTCAGCCATGTGATTTCAGGCTTGTTCATAACCACTCCTGCTTCTCGGGTAATAAAAAACTCGCGTTTAGCGAGCAGTCTTTATTTTACTGAATTTCGCAGTTATAAACCAGTGCTGTTACTGCCTCTTCGGTGGTGTTGATGGTTGCGCTGATGCGAACCGAACTGTCCTGGGTTGGGATTCCCACTGTTTTCCAGCCAACAATTCCGTATTGCTGATTCAGAGCCTGAACCTCACAGCTGACATCTTCGCCAGCATTTTTTTCAACATCGAAGGTAACCTCGGTGTGCCATTGGTCCTTTACGGAAAAACCAACGTCTGTATAGGTGAGTCTTTCTTGAGTCAGCGCCACCCAGGCTGCAAAAGAAACAATCGCCACTAACCCCGTGATGGCTAACACCCAGACGATTTTTTTGTTCTGAGCGGGCTGGCCGTAGCGGGAATTAAGTAATTCAGAATTGGTCACGTTATAAAACTACCAATTAGATGGAATACTAAAGCTATGGATTTGCTGATTTTTGCCTCACCCGGGATAGATGCCGCAGAGGCTTTTAACTCACCCGGCCTAGTTGGATTTTTAGTCACCTTCGGTGTTGCGGTTATGGCAACGCTTTTATTTTTTGACATGAACCGTAGGGTTAGAAAATCTAAATACCGTCAGGAAATCAGGGAACGCATTGCCGAGGAAGAGCTGGATGATTTCGATCCAAAGGCCAAACCCGACAGACCAGAGCCACCCGCTCCACCCTCTCGAAATTAGCCCCCGATAGAGCCAGGGATTGGGTTAGTGACAACTAACAGTGCTCCTACCCAGTGACAGATGAATGCCACCACGGTAAGCGCATGAAAAATCTCATGGAAACCAAAGTGATTGGGAACTGGGTTCGGTCTTTTCATTCCATAGATGACTGCACCCACCGTGTAGGCGATGCCCCCGATAACTATCAAAAGCATCATCACCCAGTTGGCATCCCATAAATCAGTTATGTAGATGACTGCAGCCCAGCCCATCAGCACATAAATTGGCACATACAGCCAACGTGGTGCGCCAACCCACACCAGCCTAAAACCAATCCCCACCACCGCAATTGACCAAACCAGAGTGAGTAGGAACCAACCTTTATCGCTTGGCAGGGCGGCAACCGTTAGCGGAGTATAGGTTCCAGCAATTAGTAAAAAGATATTGGCATGATCAATTCGCTTTAGAACTCTTTTGGTTGTTGGACCCCAATTGAAGCGGTGATAGAGAGCACTGCCACCAAATAATAAAAATGAACCTGTCAGGTAAACGGATGCTGCAATCTTGGTTTGCCAGCCATCGGCAAAAATTATCAGCAGGATTCCAGCAGCAACTACAAATGGAAGAACACCGGTGTGGATCCAACCGCGCCAGCTTGGCCTGAAATCATCCTCGTGAACACTGCCCTTGAGTTCCGATAGGGGCACGTGCAGCGGGTCAGGTGAAGTTTTCTTTGTCTTTTTCCCCGCGTTTACCATTGTTCAAGCCTAACCTTGACAGGGAGTAACCTTGGAATGTGCGAAACATTCTTTACCGTGGCTACGAGGCAACACTTGAGCGCAGCCTCAACGGCAAGGGCCTCCCCAAGCACATAGGTGTCCTGGTGGATGGGAACAGACGCTGGGCCTCGCTGCAGGGGGAAGCCAGTGGGTTTGGCCATTCGGCAGGTGCTCGAAAGATTATTGATTTCTTGGGTTGGTGTAGCGATGTCGGCATCAAGCACACAACTCTTTATTTGCTCAGCACTGACAACCTAAAAGGCAGAGACCAAAAAGAATTAGAAGATCTAATTGAAATCATCACGAGCCTCAGTGAAGAATTAGCGGAGCTGGGCAGGTGGGATCTCAAAGTAGCAGGGGATTTTGAAGCCCTGCCGGCTCAGCATGCAGAAAGACTGAAGGCAGTTGAGCGAAAGACCGATGGAATTGCTCCTTTCCAAGTCAACCTTGCTGTTGCATACGGTGGAAGAAATGAAATCTCGCAGGCCGTTAGAAAGATTCTTCTAGACAATGCCGCCTCTGGCTCCACGCCAGAGCAGATTGCAGAACTACTAACACCAGAAAACATCGCAGAGAATCTCTACACCTCGGGTCAACCTGACCCGGATTTGCTAATTAGAACCTCTGGCGAGCAAAGACTGAGTGGATTCATGTTGTGGCAAAGTGCCAACAGTGAGTTTTATTTCACGGAAGCCCTTTGGCCAGATTTTAGGAAAGTGGATTTTTTGAGAGCCATGCGAGACTTCCAAAAGCGTCATCGCAGGTTTGGTTCATAAACTCTTTGTAAACGATTTTTAGCTCCGCGTGTCATAGTCCCAAAACCTTCAACACAGGGTTTAGTGTCGCATTAATTACCGCGAAGGAGCTACGTTGCCGAAAAGCCCAGAACCCGCAAAAGCCAGTGCAAACAAGCAAAAGCGTGCGGAGGGGGTGAGCAAGGCAACCGGTGTTAGGACCTTCATTCTGGACACGTCAGTGCTACTGAGCGATCCGCGGGCCCTGTTCAGGTTTGCAGAACATGAAGTGGTAATCCCAATTGTGGTGATCAACGAACTAGAGAAAAAGCGCCACGATTTTGATATTGGTTTCTTTGCCAGAAAGGCACTTCGTTACCTGGACCAGCTTCGAGAAAAACACGAAAGACTTGATTTTCCCATGGAAGTGGGAGACAAGGGTGTCCTCCGGGTGGAGCTGAATCACATAGACCAATCTGTCCTGCCAGCAGGTTTCCAGCTTGGGGACAATGATTCCAGGATTTTGGCGGTCGCTGCCAATCTAAAAAACGAAGGTAGCGAGGTGACAGTTGTCAGCAAAGACTTGCCAATGAGAATCAAGGCAAGTGCGCTGGGCATGAAAGCTGAGGAGTACCTCGCTGAACAGGCTCAAGCTGATGAGTGGGCTGGGTTTGAGGAATTGGATCTCAGCGGAGATGAGATGGCCTCGCTTTACAACGACGAGGAAATATCTCACCCCTTAGCCAAAGAAATGCCAGTAAATACCGGATTGGTTATTCACTCTGAACGGGGAAGTGCTCTGGGTCGAGTTGGTTCAGAAAAATCCGTTCGCCTAGTTCGTGGCGACAGGGAAGTATTCGGAGTTCACGGCAGGTCCGCAGAGCAGCGACTGGCTATAGATTCCTTGCTTGATACCGACATCGGAATTGTTTCACTTGGAGGTAAAGCGGGAACTGGAAAGAGTGCGCTGGCACTGTGTGCAGGACTTGAAACTGTTTTAGAACGTCGTCAGCACAAAAAGATAATGGTTTTTAGGCCCCTTTACGCAGTTGGCGGTCAAGAGCTTGGATACCTGCCGGGCACCGAGGGGGAGAAGATGAACCCATGGGCGCAGGCAGTGCACGACACCCTTGGAGCACTCGTTTCAAAGGAAGTAATTGACGAGGTGGTAGACAGGGGAATCTTAGAAGTTTTGCCACTGACACACATCCGTGGACGCTCACTGCACGACACCTTCGTGATTGTTGATGAGGCTCAATCACTTGAGAGAAACGTGTTGCTCACGATGCTAAGTCGAATCGGTCAAAATTCTAAGGTGGTGCTGACTCACGATGTTGCCCAGCGAGATAACTTACGAGTTGGAAGGCACGATGGCATCGCATCGGTAGTTGAAACCCTGAAAGGTCAAGAGATCTTCTCTCACATAACCCTGACCCGTTCAGAGAGAAGTCAGATTGCGGCACTGGTGACAGATCTTCTCGATTACTGATTGTGGATAACTCAATCCAGGTTTAGCGAGGCAGCTTTAGTTTGAGGGCGTGAACTTTGAACTGCTAATTCTGGCCATCCCGTTTGGTTATTTTTTGGCTGTTGCTGGGCCACTTGCAGTCATTGACCTCAAATCTCATAGATTGCCTAATGTCATGACCTTGCCAGGGGTGGCAATTTCGATAACTTCAATTTCTTTGGTTGCAGTGATTTACTCAAAATACCTGCAACTGATAATTGCCATCGGAATCGCACTTCTAGTTTTGATTATCGGCTACCCGCTTGCCAGAGCAGAGCTATTGGGGATGGGAGATATCAAGTTGGTCATTGGCTTCGCGCTTCCCGTTTCTTTTATTTCACCCATGGCGCTGTTGATCGGGGTCGCGATTAGTTTGGGGGTTGCCAACCTGTTTTTGCTTCCCAGGCTGATTGCCAGAAAGCTCAGAGCCAACTCAGCAATTCCACTGGGACCTTATTTACTGGTTGGACTGCTGGCGGTGTTTGGGTTTCAGTTATGGCAGATTAGCCCTGTGGTGGTCTAGTCATTGGCAACACATCCAGTAATTGATCCAGTTGCTCGATGGTTATCTCGCCTGCTTCTACAATTCCCAGCTCGATGACCGCTTCTTTCACAGTCAGTCCTTTTTCAACCGCGTACTTTGCAACCTTGGCCGCTTTCTCATAGCCAATAACTCTGTTCAGCGGAGTAACGATTGAGGGGGAGGACTCGGCAAGAGCTCTAGCTCTTTCGGTGTTGGCAACCAGACCCTCGATAGTTTTATCAGCCAAGACTCGGCTTGAATTTGAAAGCAATCTAACTGATTCCAACACAGAACTTCCCATCACTGGAATCGCCACATTCAGCTCAAAAGAACCACTGGCTCCGGCCCAGCTCACTGTCGCATCGTTGCCGATGACCCTGGCGCAAACCATCAAGACAGCCTCGGGAATTACAGGGTTTACCTTGCCAGGCATGATTGATGATCCAGGTTGAAGGTCTGGAATTTGGATTTCTGCAAGGCCAGTGTTTGGCCCAGAACCCATCCAGCGAAGGTCGTTATTGATTTTGGTGAGGCTTACGGCGATGGTCTTCATGGCACCACTCACCTCAACAAGTGAATCTCTTGCTCCCTGAGCTTCAAAGTGGTCGCGAGCCTCTGTGATTGGCAATCCTGTTTCTTTGGCAATCTGTGAGATTACTTTCTGAGGGAACCCAAATGGGGTGTTGATGCCAGTTCCAGTCGCCGTTCCACCTTGCGGGAGTTCCGCAACTCTTGGCAGAGCTGATTCAATTCTTTCGATGCCGTATCGAATCTGAGCTGCATATCCTGCAAACTCTTGTCCAAGTGTCACCGGAGTTGCATCCATCAGGTGCGTGCGACCTGATTTCACAGTGTCTTTCCACTGCTCAGCTTTTGCCTCCAGGCGTTTGGCGAGATAATCCAGAGCTGGAATTAGATCCTTGATCAGGGATTCTGTAACGGCGATGTGGACAGATGATGGAAACACGTCATTGGAGCTCTGAGAGGCATTCACGTGGTCATTCGGGTGCACCTCTGAGCCGAGTGCCTCGGTGGCAAGGGTTGCCAAGACCTCGTTCATGTTCATGTTTGAACTTGTGCCACTTCCTGTCTGATAGGTGTCAACGGGGAATTGGTCAAGGTGTTGACCAGAAATTATCAGGTCGGCGCTATCGGCGATTGCCTTACCGATGGAGGCCTCGATGACACCCAGTTCAACATTGGCTAGGGCTGCTGCTTTTTTGATTCTTGCAAGTGCTTGGATATGGGCGGGTTCTAAGCCCCTGCCGCTAATTGGAAAATTCTCAACCGCTCTCTGGGTTTGGGCTCGATACAGGGCATCTACGGGAACTTTAACCTCTCCCATGGTGTCGTGTTCAATGCGGTATTCCATTTTTCCTCCAGCTAGTTGATTTCCACCTGAGCTGCAATAGAGCCAATCGCATCCTCTGTGGCTGTTCCATAAATCAGAATAGCGTTTTGCTCGAATTCATATACGAGCGCATAGTGTTTTGTTTCCTTGGGGCTGGAGGGCGTTAGGTCTTCCCAAACCTGCCAAGTATTTCCGTTAATTTCGCGTTCACCGCTTTGCCAGTTTCCCTGCAATTCCAAAGCCAACCAGGTTGGGTCTATGCCAAATCCCTGCTGAATTCCGATGAATTGATTGTTATCGGTGACTATGCCTATAAACCAGCTCTGCACCCCTGCAGTTTGTTCAAGCCTGGCGGAGTTAGCCCACCAAGACTGGTCAAGCTCGGGAACGAAAACATCTTCTCCAATAGCAGCCTCGGCAGCAATCGCTTCTGATTGATAGTCCACCCTTTGAATCTGCATGGAGTCGTCTCTTGGGACAATCATGATGATTAGAGCCGTCGCCAAAACCGCAACTATCAACGAAAGTGCGAGGTTGTTTACCGTCTGTTTCGCCCTGCGCTTGGCAGCAGCGTCACTCACTGGTTTGCTCCAGTGCCTGGTCTAATTTCTTTCTAGCCCCACTGAGCCAAGATTCGCAGTGTTTTGCCAAGGCTTCGCCACGTTCCCAAAGTTTCATCGAATCCTCCAGGCTGACATTCTGTTGCTCTAGTTCGGCAACCACTTTTTGAAGCTCATCGCGGGCTTGCTCAAAGCTCATTTCCAATACATCTGCGTTTTGATCACTCATCTATTTCTATAACCCCTTCAGCGGTTGCAGTTATTTCAAATTTGTGGCTTCGAATTTGAAGTTTTTGACCAACTTCAGTGTTTTTATCCACCGCATTGCCATTTTCGTCTCTTACCAGGCTGTAGCCGCGTTTTAGCGTCAACTGGGGGGATAGCGCCTTGGCTTGATTATGAAGCGTCCTGATCTCGGTCTCGGCCCTGTCAAGACGAACTGACATGCGCTCACGCATCAATGAAACACGCTCGTTCAAACCCTCACTTGCCAGATCGATGAAACCATACGGGTTTGCAATTATCGGCCTGGAGCGAAGTGAGTCAATTAGGGCCTGCTCGCTATCAAGCTTGACTTGAATCCGGTAGCGAACACGAGCCAAAAGATCACCGAGTTTTCTTCGCTCCTCGCCAATGTCAGGGACGACTCGCTTGGCCGCATCGGTTGGAGTGGAGGCGCGGAGGTCAGCAACATCATCCAGTAGTGGTTTGTCATTTTCGTGACCAATGGCGCTCACGATTGGAGTTTTTGCAGTGGCGGCTGCGCGAACCAACTGCTCGTCGCTAAAGATAAGCAAATCTTGAAATGACCCTCCACCACGAGCAATGATGATGACATCCACCTCTGGGTTTTCATCAAGCTCACCAATTGCGAAGATAATCTCAGAAATTGCCTTTTCTCCCTGCACCAGGGTGTTTATAACTTCAAAGTCAACCTCTGGCCAGCGAAGCTTGGCATTTTCTAAAACGTCTTTTTCGGCGTCGCTGCCGCGACCGGTAATCAGGCCAATCTTGTTGGGCAGAAAAGGCAAGGCGGTTTTGTTCTCATCAAGGGTCAGACCCTCAGCTGTCAGCTGTTTCCTGAGCCTCTCGATTCTTTCTAAGATCTCGCCAAGACCGACTTTTTTGAGCTCAAAAACCTGCATGCTGATGCGCCCGTTTTTAGCCCAGAACTGTGGACGAATCAGTCCAACCACTCGATCTCCCTGAGCCAGGTCGGGGTCAATTAGTTGATTGGAGCCTTTCCAGGCGTGAATTGAAATCGAATTCTCTGTCTGCAGATCGCGAAGTTCTGCAAACAGGTTTCCACCACGGTTGTTTATTTGAGAAAGTTCACCCTCAACCCAGACTTTTCCTAGTCGCTCAACCCAATCTTTGATGGATTTTGAGAAAGCAGAAACCGGCCATGGGGAATGCTCACTTGAAACCTTTGATTGACTCTCAGTGGAATCACTGGTGGTTTCGTTCATGAGGCCTCGCGATTAGACTTGAAGGGTGAGCGCAATTAACAATACTCAGACTACCGACAGCAAAGCTTCAAAGAAAGTTCTCCTAGCCGCCCCTAGGGGTTATTGTGCTGGTGTTGACAGGGCAGTAATTGCTGTTGAAAAAGCTTTGGATCACTACGGAGCTCCGGTTTATGTGCGCAAGCAAATCGTTCACAACCAGTTCGTGGTTGAGACCCTGGAGCGTCGAGGAGCAATATTCGTTGAAGAGGTAGACGAGATACCAGAGGGTGCCGTCACAATCTTCTCAGCCCACGGAGTTTCCCCTGCTGTTGTGCAAGAGGCTCAAAGTCGCAACCTACACACCATTGACGCAACCTGCCCATTGGTAACAAAGGTTCATAAAGAGGTTCAAAGATTTGATCGTGAAGGCTATGACATTTTGCTAATCGGTCACGACGGTCACGAAGAGGTTGAGGGAACCGCCGGCGAGGCTCCCCACGCTGTTCAACTAATTGACGGCGATGAAGATATTGAAAATGTGAAGATCAAGGATCCAGAAAAAGTTATTTGGCTAAGCCAAACCACGCTAAGTGTTGACGAGACCATGGACACTGTGAACAAGCTTCGTAAGAAGCTTCCAACTTTGCAAAACCCACCCTCAGATGACATTTGCTACGCCACCCAAAACCGTCAGGTAGCTATCAAAAAAATTGGTGCTCAGTCAGATCTGGTAATCGTGGTCGGAAGTGACAATTCCTCAAACACAGTTCGTTTGGTAGAAGTTGCCCTGGATGCTGGGGCTAAGGCTGCCTACCGAGTAGAGGACGAGCGAGACGTCAAAGACGAGTGGTTTGAAGGTGTCAGCACCGTTGGTGTCTCAAGCGGAGCTTCGGTGCCGGAGATCCTTGTGAATCGAGTGTTGAGAGACCTAGCTGAAAGAGGGTTCAACGATGTTGAAACCGTCACCACAGCTGAAGAGGATATTCAATTCTCCCTGCCTAAGGAATTGAGAAAAGACCTCAAGGCCTCAATTGAGAAAAAAGCCGCCGAGCAAGCCGCGGCAAAGGCTAACTAGCCTTCCCCGCACTACCTAGCTGGTTGCAAGCTTCAATAACTCTCTCAGCCATGCTTGCCTCAGCAAGCTTGCCCCAAGCTCTTGGGTCATAGGTTTTTTTGTTTCCAACTTCGCCGTCGATTTTTAGCACACCGTCATAGTTTTTGAACATGTGATCGGCAACTGGTCGGGTAAAGGCATACTGAGTGTCGGTATCGATGTTCATTTTGATAACACCAAACCGAACCGCATCGGCAATTTCTTTCTCGGTTGAACCGCTTCCTCCGTGGAAGACAAGATCAAAAGGCTTCTGCTTTCCATACTTATCACCAATGGCAGTTTGAATTTCTTCCAGTAGCTCTGGTTTCAAAACAACATTGCCTGGCTTATAAACTCCGTGCACGTTTCCAAAGGTGAGAGCTGTCATGTAGCGACCGTTTTCCCCAAGACCCAGGGCTTCAACCGTCTTGATGCCATCTTCGATAGTTGTGTAAAGGTGTTCACCACTTGCGCCAACAACTCCATCTTCCTCGCCACCAACGGCTCCAACTTCAATCTCCAAAACGGAACCAACGTTTTTTGCTCTCTGCAATAAATCTTTGGCAATGTCTAGGTTCTCATCCAGATCAATTGCACTCCCATCCCACATGTGAGAGTTGAAAATAGGCTCTCCGGTGCTCTTCACCTGCTCCTGGCTGAGAGCCAGAAGTGGCACAACGAATCCATCTAGTTGATCTTTGGCACAGTGGTCGGTGTGGATTGCAACATTGATGCCGTAGCTTTTTGCAGTTTCTCTGGCGAATGCCGCAAAGGCAACTGCTCCCTGAACTCTGTTTTTCTTATTGGCACCACTGAAGTAATCAGCACCTCCGGTGGAGACCTGAATAATGCCATTGGAGCCTGCCTGCTCAAAACCCTCCAAGGCTGCGTTTAGCATCTGCGAGTTTGCAACATTTATCGCTGGGTAGGCAAACTGGCCTTTTTTGGCCTGGTCCAACATCTCTAGGTACTGTTCCTGATTTACTACTGGCATTTTCTCTCCTAGCCTTGAAACTCTGCCGGCTCTCTTAGCGAGGCAGATAGATCTGGTTGTTCCAAAACAACTCCGATGGGTAAGTTAGCGATTGATTTCAATCCACTCGTAGGTTGCTGAACTTTGGCTCCACCCCAGCGGACTGCTTCTCTAACGCCTTTGGCGATGTCAAAACCAACACCGAAGAGCTCTTTATCATCGGTTTTGTTCAAAGTCACCGCAGATAAAAACCCTGCAACTGTGGAATCTCCTGCACCGACGGTGTTAATCACTCTTACCGGCGGAGTGAAACCATGGACTGCATGGGTTTTGGTAACAGCCAACATTCCATCAACGCCCAAGGAGGCCAAAACGCATTCAACTCCCCAGCTGTTTAGCTCACGAGCCGCATCAACTACGTCCTGCAGGGTGTTCAGGGTTCTACCAACACAAGATGCAAGTTCCTCGCCATTTGGCTTCATGATGGTTGCAACGCCTTCGCGCGCCCACTGCCTAAGCGGGTCTCCACTGGTGTCCAAAACCACCTTGACTCCCATGGCTTTGGCTTTATCAAATAGTGGAATTAGATCAATAACCTGATCGGTTTCAATGATGTTTGGATGAGCTCCAGCAACCACTAGCCATTCGGCCTCGTTTTCTTTCAGTAGCTTTAGGGTGAGGTTGACAACTTCATCCCAGTCAGCTTGCCTAAGTGGCCTTGGGTTTTCATTGACCTTGGTGGTTGGACCATTGTCCTCGATGATGGTGGTTGAAACTCGGAGAGTCCCGTCAACCCAGATGGGTGATAAAAAACTTGTTGATCCGGTTCTTTCCAAAACTGCTGGATCCGCATTGCCAATCGGCACAACTCCCGGGGCACTAATCTCTGCCAACTCCAAAGCCCGGGACACGTTGATGCCTTTTCCAGCGAGCTCTTCGTTCACATCGTGAGCTCTGTTTACGCCACCCTCAATAAGTCTTTTTACAAAGTAGGTGCGGTCCAGGGTGGGGGACGGGGTAAGCGTGATTATCGGAGATTTTTCGCCGGACAAATGGACTCCTTATTTTCCCGGTGCAAGATT
>CAJXMQ010000012.1 GCA_913056225.1 uncultured Micrococcales bacterium
AGCGCACGTGATGTGCTGGCAATCGTAGGCTAAAGCCGAATTTAAAAACCCCGGGTACGCCCGGGGTTTTTTATTGCCCTAATATTGCTCAGTGAACAGATTTTCAGAGCCGGTGCTTGGTGCCATACTTGCAGTCCTTGCATATCTGATCTGGGGCTCCTTTCCTCTCTTCATTGACGCCGCGAGCTTTGCATCCCCTTTTGAAGTCGTTGTCTGGCGAGTGGTGTTTGGTTTTGTGCTAGCCGCTGTGATTGTCACTATTACTCGTAGTTGGGGGCCTATCGTGGCCCTGTTTAGAAAACCTAAGAGCTTGATTTGGGTATTCATTGCCGCTGTATTTATTTATGCCAACTGGCAGACGTATGTGTTTGGTGTTGCAACCGGCAATGTGATCGAGACATCTCTTGGTTATTTCATAAATCCTCTGTTCACAGTTTTGCTAGGTGTTTTGGTTTTGAAAGAAAAACTGAGGCCATTGCAGTGGTTAGCACTCGGGTTTGGTTTTATTGCAGTAATCGTGGTCAGTGTTGATTACGGAAGGCCACCGTGGATTGCATTTATTTTGGCCGCAAGCTTTGGAATGTATAGCTTGGCTAAAAATAAAATGGGATCAAAGGTTCGAGCGATTCACAGCTTCACCATTGAAAGTGGAGTTTTGCTTCCGTTTGCAATTATTCAGTTGTTGATTGTTGGAAGCTTTGTGCAGATTCAGTTTGGCGTGGTGGGGGTCGCGGGCACAAGTGCACTGATCGCCTTTGGCTTTATGACTGCCGTTCCGTTGATTCTGTTTGGAGCAGCTGCCAGCAGAATCCAGCTGTCGTCAATTGGGTTCATCCAATATTTGACACCCCTGATTCAGTTTTCGCTGGGCTTGTTTTACTTCGGGGAGGAAATGGGTCCAGTTCGCTGGGCTGGATTCATATTGGTCTGGATTGGGCTGATTGTCCTAACATTTGATGCTTTTAGGGCCAATCGAATGCGAGTGACGGTGGCAACTTGAAACCTGATTGTTACATGTCGTACCCATTTGGCTAAATCTAAGCAAATCAGTTGTAATTTTTATCAATTACAAAGAAATAATGCGTCATTTATCTAAATGTTATGTAATTAGTGCCAAATATGGGAAGTTGATGGGGGTTTCTTGTAGTTAACTTCCAGTGAAGAATGAATTTACTTACTATTCTTTATAGGTCAGCTTTGGCGCGCGCCAGAGCTGTTTTAGCAAAACAAAGGAGCTAACTAATGAGCGCATTTTCACGTTCAGGTCTAGTCAAGGCATCAGCGCTAACCGCTGCTGCAGCCTTGGTATTGGCCGGTTGTGCTGCTACTGAAGAAGAGTCAGGTGGAGCCTCAGGCGAAACCCTACAGCTTAAGATCGGTACTGCACTTCCAATCACCGGAAACCTAGCATTCTTGGGACCACCCGAGGAGGCAGGTGTTTACCTTGCACAGAAAGAAATCAACGAGGCTGATGCTGGCATCGAGCTCGAGGTTGTCTTTGGTGACTCAGGTGACACCGACAACAAGGCTTACGAGACCGAAATCCCACGTCTTCTAAATGAAGATGTAAAGGCAATTTTGGGTGCAGCATCTTCAGGTGTTTCACTTCAGTTCATTGACCAGGTAACTGGTGCTGGAGTAATCCAGTTCTCACCAGCAAACACCTCTGCAGCATTCACCACCTATGACGACGATGGCCTGTACTTCCGTACCGCTCCTTCTGACGTTCTACAGGGTGAGGTTCTAGCGAACCAGATTGCTGCTGATGGTCACGAGAAAATCGCCATGATCGTTTTGAACGACCCATATGGAACTGGTCTACGTGACCGCGTCCAGGAAGTCTTCGAAGCAGCTGGTGGAGAAGTTTTGGCAGCACCGACATACAACACCGGTGACACCAACTTCACCTCACAGATCAACGAGGTATTGGCTGTTGACCCAGATGCAATCGCCCTGATCACATTCGATGAGATCAAGACCATTGCTCCTGACCTAGCAGCACAGTTTGACGCATCAAACTTCTACCTAGTTGACGGAAACCTTTCAAACTACTCAGAGGACTTCGAGCCAGGTTTGCTTGAAGGCGCCAAGGGAACTCTTCCTGGTGTTGACCCACGCGATGTTGTTGAGTTCAACGACCGCATGAACAGCTACTGGGTAGAGCTAGGTAACGATGACCTAAACAACGTATATGCATACGGTGCTGAGTCATACGACGCAACAGTGTTGCTAGCCCTTGCTTCATTGGCAGCTGGCTCAACCGAATCACGTGACATTGCAGACAAGCTGCAGGAAGTTTCAGGTGGTTCAGGTAACGGCGAGAAGTGCACCAGCTTCGCTGAGTGTGCTGACATCATCAACGGCGGCGGAGTCGCTGACTACGATGGTGTTTCAAGCCCAATTACCTTCGATGAGGTCGGTGACCCAACAGAGGGTTCAGTTATTGTCTACCAGTACGGTGCAGACAACAACTACGCTCCACTTGGCTAATTAGTTAGGCAAGAAAAAACCCCGGGGTTCGCCCCGGGGTTTTTTACTTAAACTTATTTTTTCTTTTTGCGACTGTATAGAGCGACACCGATTGCAACTCCTACGGCTACACCTACACCAACTTGGTCTATTGCCACACCCACTGCAGTTCCAATGGCAATGGAGATACCAAGGACTGCCTCTCTAGGCACCTAGGTTTCCTAGATAGAGCTCAACAACCTTCGGGTCATCCATTAGCTCTCGGCCTGATCCGGTAACGGCATCAACACCTTGGTCCAAAACGTAGCCTCGATCAGAGATTTGAAGGCAGCGTCGAGCGTTTTGCTCAACCATGATTACAGTTACGCCCGCCTTGTTGATGTCGGATACACGGATGAATGCCTCATCCTGTCTCACAGGGCTTAGGCCGGCGCTGGGCTCGTCGAGAAGCAATACCTTAGGTTCCATCATTAGAGCTCTCGCCATGGCCACCATCTGCCTCTCACCTCCGGAGAGAGAGCCGGCACGCTGCTTTAGGCGCTTGCCAAGCTCGGAGAAGATTTCCACGACAAATTCAAGCCGCTCATCAAACCTGGAAGGTGCTTGATAAAGACCCATCTGCAGGTTCTCTTCAATGGTTAGCGAGGGGAACACGTTGTTGTTTTGAGGAACGAAACCAACTCCCTTGGCAACCAGCTTGTTCGCTTTCAAGCCAATGATGTTTTCGCCGTTGAGCTCAATTGAACCCTCACGAATTTTCACCATGCCAAACATGGATTTCAAAAGTGTTGATTTTCCAGCACCATTAGGCCCGATGATTCCAATCAGCTCACCTTCGTTTGCATAAAGGTTGGCGCCATTTAGGATATTCACCCCTGGCAGGTAGCCAGCGTAAAGATCCTTGATTTCAACTACTGGCTGAGTCACTTTTTTTCTCCATCGTCAATAATGTCAATTCGACCGGTAACGACCCCCAGGTCAGTCTCCTGGTGGCTTCCAAGGTAGGCATCAATAACAGCCTGTTCTTTCATTACCTGATCTGGTGGCCCCTCTGCGACAATTTCACCCTCCGCCATCACAATCACCCAGTCGGCGATGTGACGAACCATGTGCATGTCGTGCTCAACGAACAAAACTGTCATACCCTCTTTTTTGAGGTCAAGGACGTGCTCAAGCAAGCTTTCTGTCAATGCAGGGTTCACACCCGCCATTGGCTCATCCAACATCACCAGGGTGGGGTTGGTCATCAGTGCTCTAGCCATCTCCAGAAGCTTGCGCTGCCCACCCGAGAGGCTGGCTGCGAAGTCTTCCTTTTTCTCATATAGCTTGAATCTTCTCAGCAGTTCTTCGGCACGCTTTTCAATCTCCGCCTCTTGCTTGCGCCAAATCTGTGGAATCAGTGATCCCAAGATTTTCTCGCCGGCCTGATCGGTTGCACCCAATTTCATGTTTTCCAACACGGTTAGCAAACTAAGCGCCTTGGTTAGCTGAAAAGTTCTGACCTGTCCAAGCTTCGCAATCTGGTGACTGCGCATACCGGACAAGGACTTGCCGTTGAATTCCATGGTTCCCGTGTCGGGTGAGTCAAAACCGGTCAAAAGGTTGAAAAAGGTTGTCTTTCCAGCACCATTTGGACCAATTAGGGCGGTAATTGCACCCCTTGGGATTTCCACGTGTTCAACATTTACAGCGGTTAGACCACCGAATTTGCGAGTAACGTTGGAAGCTTTCAGGATTGGGTCTACCTTGGCAACACCTGGGCTTGCTTCCCCTACGTGCAATCCTGTTGCCTTTACTGGTTCACTATTTGACAAAGGTCAACTCCCTCTTGTCTCCGGCTATGCCTTGAGGGCGATAGATAACGATCAACATCAGTCCAATTCCCACCAGGATAAACCTAAGCGTGGAGGCCTGCTGGCTGGTGAGGCTTTCTAGGATGCCACCCTCCTGTGCAAGTGCTGGCAAGACGTTGGTCAAAAACGCCTGTAGCACCCAGAAGATGATTGAGCCTAGAACCGGACCGAATACTGTTGCTGCTCCACCGAGTAGCAAAGCAGTCCAAATAAAGAATGTCAGCGAGGTTACATAAACAGTTGGATTCACGGCACTTGGCAGAGCATAAACAACACCACCCATGGCACCGAAGACGCCACCGATGATCAGTGCTTGCATCTTGTAGGCGAATACGTTCTTCCCCAACGCTCTAACCGCATCCTCATCCTCGCGGATACCCTTGATAACTCTTCCCCATGGACTTCTGGACAATGCCCACAGCAACCAAATAACCACTGCCAAAACAGCAAGTGCAAAGATTCGAACCCACCAGTCTGTTTCGGAGTATGTGAATGGTCCAAAGCCGTAGGTTCCCTCTGGGATTGGGTTGGCTGCTCGGAAGCTGTCGTGGTAACCAAACAGACCACTGGCGCTTCCTGTGAAGTCATCGAAGGTGTTGGTCAAGAACAGCAAACGTGCAATCTCGGCGGCAGCAATTGTCACAATCGCCAAATAGTCCCCTCGAAGCCGAAGTGTTGGCGCTCCCAGCAAAATTGCAAACACAATTGCTGCTGCGATGCTGACCAGCATTCCACCCCACCAGGGGAGATCAAATCTCAAAACGCTGATTGCGTAACCATAGGCACCAATAGCCATAAACCCTGCAATACCGAAGTTCAAAAGCCCCGCAAAACCGAAGTGCATTGCAAGCCCGAGGCTTGCCAACACAAAGGCAAAGGTTACCGGGCTGAGAATCGACTCAACGGTGTTTGAAAGTATCTGTATCCAGTCCATTTCAGCCTTCCTAACCTATTCGTTCCTTGGTGCCCAGCAATCCTGTTGGCTTCACCAACAAAACTCCAATAAGCACAATCAGTGCACCCACGTACTTAATGTCTGGTGCCAAAATCAATGTCGATGTCTCGACCATGATTCCCACAATCAATGCACCGATTAGCGCACCGAATGCAGTTCCCAATCCACCCAGCACCACAGCTGCGAAGATTAGAAGCAAAATCTTTTCACCCATGTCCCACTTAATTCCTGGTCGGAAATAAGCCCATAGGATTCCACCCAGTCCAGCAAGGGCACTGGCTGTGATCCAGACGTAGCGAATTACTCGGTCAACATCAATTCCACTGGCAGCTGCCAGGTCGATGTTGTCGGAGATTGCCCTGGTTGCCTTTCCGGTCTTGGTCATGGTCAACCACAGAGCAAAGGCAATCAGAACCACAATCGAAATTCCCATGGAGGCGATGTCGGTGGTTGAAAGAGTCAGGGTTCCAAATAGCTTGAATGACTCGCCACCCAAGCTTGGTAGCTGAGAGGTCGAACCACCGATAAAGAACTGGAAGACATAGCGCATAGTCAAAGCCAAACCAATTGACACAATCATCAACTGCACGATGCCAAGACCCTTGCGCCGGAGCGGTCGCCATATGACCACATCCTGAGCAAACCCTGCAAAACCGCTAACTGCAACCGCTAAGAGAATTCCCAAGAACGGGTTGATATCCAAGCTTGCAAAGAACAGAGCCACAACCGCACCAAGGGTCACCATTTCAGCGTGGGCGAAGTTTGACAATTTAGTTGTTCCGAATACCAGCGAGAGTCCAACACTGGCCAACGCCAACATCAGTCCGAAGTTAATTCCATAAACCAGTCGGGTGAAAAACTGGGGCCAAAGTCCAACAGCTGTTCTTTCACCTTCACCGATGAAGTAGTTGGTTACTACTGTCCCGGTAAGCCCAAACTCAATTTGTTTGATCGGGCCACCGTCTTCAACCACCGCAATGCCTGGTGGCAGAGTTTCCTCGTTCAGGATCACCTCGTAGGCGCCCCGCTCGGGAACCCCGATCACCCAGCGCCCATCGTCTCCTGTGACGGTGGAAGCTTCGTAGCCATTGCCACGAACGGTGATCTCAACACCCCCCAGGGACTCACCGTCAAGCTTTACGTTTCCAAAAACTCTGTCGTCAAATTCAGTTCCCACTTCATCGGCTGTTGCAGATACGGGGAGGGCGAGTAACAGCATGATCGCCGCGAATAAAGCCGCGATTACGCTTACTGCCCGTTTCCTAGTCTTACTCAGTTGCACTGAGGCTCCTATCGGCTGTGAATCATATGCCCACCAGTCAAATGACCACCCCTCAAATCACGAGAAAGTGGCCATCCCAGAACGCGTTCCCATAAAAATACACCGAAGTTATTGGTTTTAGGAACAAATAACTACATTTAGTTACAAGTTTGAAACTTTGACTTGGTGGGTAGAATTAAGCAAAGACCATGAAAGTGCGCACTAAATGACAGAAAATGATCCATTCGGGCTAATCGGACTCACCTACGACGACGTGCTTTTGATGCCAGGTGAAAGCGATGTTGTGCCAGCTCATGTCAACACCTCAATTCAGTTGACCAAGAACATCAGCTTGAGTATTCCGGTTTTATCTTCTGCAATGGACACTGTCACCGAAGCACGGATGGCTATTGCCATTGCCAGGCAGGGGGGAATCGGAATTATCCACCGAAACCTTTCCGTTGACGATCAGGCGTCACAGGTTGACTTAGTCAAACGAAGCGAAGCTGGCATGGTTACTAACCCGGTCACCACCTCTCCTTATACCTCTATTCAAGAAGTTGATGAGCTTTGCGGCCGATATCGCGTCAGTGGTCTGCCAGTGGTTGACGAGGACGATGCACTGGTGGGAATTGTCACAAACAGAGACATGCGTTTTGTTCAAGAGGTTCAAAGAACTACAACGCTGGTGAAAGACATCATGACTTCTATGCCGCTGATTACCGGTCGAGTTGGCATAAACCCGGACGAGGCAATGGCGCTGTTGGCTCAGCACAGAATTGAAAAGCTTCCCCTGGTTGATGAAAATGGCAGACTGCGCGGGCTGATAACAGTCAAAGATTTTGACAAGAGTGAGAAATACCCAAACGCCGCCAAAGATCAGCGAGGCCGACTGCTAGTAGGTGCAGCGGTTGGAGTTGGCGCCGATGCGTGGGAGCGCTCAATGGCATTGATTGAATCGGGAGTTGACCTACTGGTTGTTGACACCGCTCATGGCCACAACTCGGGCGTATTGGAAATGGTAAAAAAGCTCAAGGCTGAGCCATTTGCTAAAAACACCGATGTTTTGGCAGGAAATGTTGCAACCACAGAGGGAGCTCAGGCAATCATTGATGCCGGAGCGGATGGTGTGAAGGTTGGAGTTGGACCGGGTTCGATATGCACCACACGTGTCGTTGCAGGTGTTGGCGTCCCGCAGATCACAGCAGTTCACCTGGCAAGCATTGCTGGCAAAAAAGCAGGAGTGCCAATCATTGCCGATGGCGGGCTGCAGTATTCGGGAGACATCGCCAAAGCTCTGGTTGCTGGCGCGAGTGCCGTCATGATTGGTGGATTGTTGGCTGGAACCGATGAGGCACCTGGCGACATTACCTATGTAAACGGCAAGCAATACAAGACTTATAGGGGCATGGGTTCGATGGGAGCGATGAGTTCGAGAGGAACTCAGCAAAGCTATTCCAAGGACCGTTATTTTCAGGATGATGTTTTGCGCGAAGACAAACTGGTGCCAGAGGGTGTCGAGGGTCAAGTCCCCTACCGTGGAACAGTGCCAACCGTTGTTCACCAATTGATGGGTGGCTTGCGTGCATCCATGGGTTATGTCGGTGCTGCAACGATTGATGAATTATTAACAAAAGGAAAATTCGTGAGGATCACTGCTGCGGGACTTCGGGAGAGTCATCCGCACGACCTGCATCAAATCATTGAGGCTCCGAACTACGGGACTCGTTAGGGAAAAATGGCCGAAATTGAAATTGGGCAGTCAAAAAGAGCAACCCGCAGTTATTCATTTGATGATTTAGCGATTGTTCCAACCAGAAGAACTCGTGACAGCGAGGATGTGAACATTGACTGGAGCATTGATGCGTTCAAATTCGAACTACCGGTAATTGCTGCGCCAATGGATTCAGCCATGTCTCCGGCTCAAGCGATTGCCATAGGCAAGCTGGGTGGCCTGGGGGTTTTGGATCTCGAGGGTTTATGGACTAGGTATGAAGACCCAGCTCAGCAATACGAGGAGATCATTGCCTCCGATGAGCACAGTGCCAACGAAGTTTTACAAAGGATTTATTCAGAGCCAATCAAACCAGAACTAATAAATCAACGTCTGAGTGAGATTCGTGATGCGGGAGTGACGGTCGCTGGTTCACTCAGTCCCCATCGCACCGCTGAGTTTCACGAGACAGTGCTGAATGCGGGTGTAGACATCTTTGTCATCCGGGGCACCACCGTTAGTGCAGAACATGTGAGTGAAAACTCCGAGTCTTTGAATCTCAAAAAGTTTATTTATGAGCTAGATGTGCCAGTGATTGTTGGAGGTGCTGCCACCTATCAAGCAGCAATGCACCTAATGCGAACCGGTGCAGCTGGCGTGCTGGTTGGCTTCGGTGGCGGTGCTGCTAGCTCAACCAGGCAGATTTTGGGAATCCATGCGCCAATGGCTTCGGCCGTCGCTGATATCGCCGCGGCTAGGCGTGATTACATGGATGAATCTGGTGGGCGTTATGTTCACGTGATTGCCGATGGCGGTTTGGGAACAAGCGGCGATATTGTGAAAGCAATTGCCTGTGGGGCGGATGCAGTCATGCTGGGAAGTGCACTGGCCAAAGCTAGTGATGCCCCAGGTGCTGGATACCACTGGGGTCAAGAGGCAGTCAACCCAAGTTTGCCAAGAGGGCACAGGGTTCATGTTGGAGAGAATGGCAGCCTGGAACAGGTCCTCACAGGTCCTGCCAACGATGCCTTTGGGACATCAAATCTGATGGGAGCACTGCGTAGGGCAATGGCAACCACTGGATACACGGACCTGAAGGAATTTCAAAAAGTCGATGTAGTAATTAGCCCCTACAGAGCGCAGTGAAGCCCAGCTGGTTCAGCATTGCAAAGCGTCCCAAGTGGATAGCTGTTTTATTGGCGATGCTGGTTGTCGCCGCAGGTTTCGCAGGACTGGCTCAGTGGCAGCTGGAGAGAACTTTCAACACGGTTGGTATTGCGGAGGCTGAATTACCCGAGGTTCCAATTGAGGAGCTTGTCGTTCCGGCCCAGCCTCCAAGACAGGATGCACTCGATCGGTTGGTTGAATTCGAGGCAACCGTTGATTACTCAGACCTTTACATTGTCTCCAACAGAAAGCAGTTTTTAGACCCCGAGCTAATTCCGGGCTACTGGCTGATTGCAAACAGTTACTTGGAGTTTGAAAACCAACCACAGTCTTTGACCCTTGCATTGGGGTTCAGTGAAGATTTGGTTGAGATGCAGTCTGTTGCAAATTCGCTTGCCGGCTCTCAGTCAGAGTCTGTGAACATCATTGGCTACTTGGAGCCAACTGAGGCTCCTGGAATCCTAGATGGAAATGTTGTCTCATCACTTTCATTGGCACAGCTGGTGAATCTTTATTTTGATGAACCCACGCCTCATCTGCCGAGTTTTGTAATCGTTCAACAGGGACCAATTCCATCAGAGTTGGACAGAATCAAAATTGACATCCTGGATGAGCGAGTTGAGATTAACTGGCTGACCGCTTTTTATGCAATTGAGTGGATAATCTTTGCCCTTTTTGCTCTTTATTTTTGGTTCCGATTGGTCTCAGATGAGCGCATGAGAGAAATCGAAGCCCTGGCCGATTTAGACTAGTAACGTGCCAAAGATACCTGCCTCCCGCCTGCCCCAGATCCGTTCAACTTTGAAGCTGTTTAAAGTGTCCAGCTACATCACCGGGATATTTCTAATTCTTTTGATGATCACCTGGGGAATCAGAAGACTTCCGTTTCTGGGCTACGACCTTTGGTTATTGGGCCCCAACGGGTTCATCACCTTAGAGAGCTATGGCTTCGAGGGCAGTGGTTTGCCTTTAGATGGCTACAACCTGACGGTGATTATTTTGATTGTTCACGGTTGGCTGTATGTTTTGTATTTATTCGCAGATTTCAGAATGTGGACATTGCTTCGCTGGAGTATTTGGAGATTTATGTTGATCGCCCTTGGCGGCATCGTGCCTCTGTTGAGCTTTTGGACTGAGGCAAGGTATGCAAAGGTTGCCAAGCAAGAGATAGAAGAGATTGAAAGGGCAGCATCATCAGACCTGTAATCGTTATTGACTTCGGTGCTCAGTATGCGCAGCTGATTGCTCGCAGAGTTCGTGAGGCCAATGTTTATTCTGAGATTGCGCCCCACGACATCTCAGCTGCCGATTTGATGCTGAAAAACCCATCCGCTCTAATTCTCAGTGGTGGCCCATCAAGTGTTTATGAAGATGGCTCACCCTCAATGGACCTCCAGATTTTGGAACTAGGCATTCCCATCTTGGGTATTTGCTACGGCTTTCAAACCCTGGCCCATGCGCTTGGTGGTGTTGTTGATAACTCGGGTAAGCGCGAATATGGATCAACTGAGTTGAGCCTGAGCGAGCCCGGGGTTTTGCTCAATGACCAAAACCAGAAGCAGATTTGCTGGATGAGCCACGGAGATCAGGTCACAAAAGCCCCCGATGGGTTTCAGGTTTTAGCTTCTACCGACACAACTCCGGTCGCGGCTTTCGAGTCAGTTGAAAAAAAGATCTTCGGTGTTCAGTGGCACCCAGAAGTCAAGCACAGTGAGTTTGGCCAGAAGGTCCTTGAAAATTTTTTGTATCAGGGAGCGGGATTGGAAGCCAACTGGTCATCAGGAGACGTGATTGCCGAGCAGGTTGAAAAGATTCAGGATCAGGTTGGAGATTCAGAGGTTATCTGTGGCCTGAGTGGAGGGGTTGACTCTGCAGTTGCCGCGGCCTTGGTTCATAAGGCGGTCGGCGATCAGCTAACCGCAGTTTTTGTTGATCACGGACTGTTGCGCAAAGGAGAGGCGGAGCAAGTTGAGCGAGATTATGTTGAGGCAACCGGAATCAAACTCAAAGTGGTCAACGCTGAGAAGCAGTTTTTAGAAGCACTGGCAGGGGTTAGCGACCCAGAGGAAAAAAGAAAAATCATTGGTCGTGAGTTTATTCGGAGCTTTGAGCAGGCCGAGCGAGAATTAATCGCTGAGGCGAGTGAAGAGAATAAGCAAATCAAGTTTTTGGTGCAGGGAACCCTTTATCCAGACGTTGTTGAATCAGGCGGCGGGGCAACCGCGGGAATCAAGAGTCACCACAACGTAGGTGGACTTCCAGATGATTTGCAATTTGATTTGGTTGAACCCCTGAGAGCACTGTTCAAAGATGAGGTTCGAGAGATTGGCCGGGAGCTTGGATTGCCTGAGCCGATAGTTAATCGCCAGCCGTTCCCCGGGCCCGGCCTTGGAATCAGAATCATTGGTGAGGTCACAGCAGAGCGATTGGATCTCCTGCGCGAGGCAGATGCAATTGTCAGAGAAGAGTTGACCGCTGCCGGTCTGGATCAAGAGATTTGGCAGTCACCAGTTGTTTTATTGGCCGATGTTAGATCAGTGGGCGTTCAAGGTGACGGCAGGACCTACGGGCACCCGATTGTTTTGAGGCCAGTAAGCAGTGAAGATGCAATGACGGCAGATTGGTCAAGGCTTGATTACGCGCTGTTGGCCAAGATATCTAATCGAATCACCAACGAAGTCAGCGATGTCAACCGAGTAGTTTTGGATATCACCAGCAAGCCTCCGGGGACTATTGAATGGGAGTGACGAAAGTCATTGGCCATCGCGGCGCAAGCGGATACTTACCTGAAAACACAATTGAGTCAATGCAGCTGGCATTCGAAATGGGTGCCGATGCGGTTGAATTTGACGTTGTTCCAACTCGCGATCAGCAACTAATCATTCGTCATGAACCAGAGCTGTCTGCAACCACCAACATCTCAGCACTTCCCGAGTTTGAATCTCGCAAGCGAGAGGAAACCATCGGTGGCGAGAAGCTAAAGGGTTGGTTTGCGCATGATTATTCTTCAAGGGAAATTCTTGAACTCCGAGCTACTGAGCGATACCCAAACCGTATTGAGTCAGCTGAGCATGATGGAAAATACCTAATTCCTACCCTTGGTGATTTATTGGCAACACCTGAGTTATTTGGCAAACATCTGGTGATAGAGCTCAAGCACCCCGATTACTTTTTAGACCTGGGTCTTGATTTGCCATTGATGTTGCAACGAGAACTGCTGATTGCGCAGATGGATCCAGAAGCAGATCACCAATTCACAATTGAAAGTTTTGACTGGAACGGACTAGTCAGGGCTAAAGAGCTAATTGGGCCAATTGCTGACTATGTGTTTTTGGCAGAGCCTAAAACCACACCTGATGACATGCAGATGTTTATTGATGCGGTGGCGGATAACTTTGATGGAATCTCGCTAGCCCTGCCGCAGTTTCTAGAAAAGTTTGACGCTGAGGGTATAGCTGAAAATCATGTTTTGGGTATGGCCAAGGCAAAGGGATTATCCGTTTTTACCTACACTGCTCGGGTTGAGCAGGCAATTGATGTTCCCAGGGATTTTGAGTTTTTAGCAAACCTTGGTTTTGATGGAGTTTTTACCGACCAGCCAGATGTCTTTCGAAGCTTTGTCAAGGGTTGGATTTAGGCTAGGCGGGCTATGACTTCGTTGACACCTGTAAACCCAGAAGATTTGCTTGAGGGGCTAAACCCTCAACAGCAAAAGGCTGTTCAGTATCGTGGACGAGCTTTGCTGATTGTCGCTGGGGCGGGTAGTGGTAAGACTCGGGTGCTAAGTCACAGGATTGCTCATTTTTTGGAATCAAGAGAACTTTGGCCATCTCAAATTTTGTCAATTACCTTTACAAACAAAGCTGCCTCAGAAATGCGCGAGAGGGTTGAAAACCTCATAGGCGAAACAGCCGAGGGGATGTGGATTAAGACTTTTCACTCAGCCTGTTTGCAAATTCTTCGAAGAGAGGCCGAACAGCTCGGTCAGGATTCAAACTTCACCGTTTATGACGCCAGTGATTCCCGAGCTTTGATAAAGAGGCTTCTAAAGGAAGCCGGTGTTGAGGAAACTGATCTCAAGCCGCAGCAGGTTGCAGCAGCTATCTCTAACGCCAAAAACGAATTGAAAGACGCTGAAGACTTTGCGTCAACTGCAGACAGATCGAATCCAAGAAACCGCGTGATTGCAGATGTTTATTATGCATACACCGAGGCGCTGAAGCGAAACAACGCCTTTGACTTTGATGACCTAATCGCCCAGACAGTCGGACTGCTAAGAGCTTTCCCAGAGATTAGACAGAAATATCAAAAGCGGTTCAGGCACATCTTGGTTGATGAGTACCAGGACACAAACCACGCTCAGTATGCATTGATTCGAGAGCTCACCAGAGCGCTGCCAGAAGGGTATGAAAACTTCCACAACCAAACTGGAGAGCTGTTGCCTCCAGTTGGACTCACCGTGGTGGGAGATTCAGATCAGTCGATTTATTCATTCCGAGGTGCTGATATCAGAAATATCACCGAGTTTGAAAAAGACTTCCCAGGGGCTGAAACCATTCTCTTGGAGCAGAACTATCGCTCCACCCAAAACATTTTGAGTGCTGCGAATGCGGTAATCAGTCAAAACTTTGACCGTCCCTCCAAAAACTTATGGACCGATGAGGGCTCCGGCGAACTACTGACGCTTTTCACTGGCTATGACGAACGCAATGAGGCCGCATTCGTAGTTGATCGAATGTCTGAATTGCACGAACAAGGTGTCAATTACAGCGACATAGCTGTGCTGTATAGAACTAACGCTTTGACCCCGCCCATTGAAAATGAGCTAAAAAACCAGCGTGTTCCCTATCAGGTGCTTGGCGGATTGAAGTTTTATGAGAGAAAAGAAATCAAGGATGCCATTGCCTATCTGGTGGCAATCAGTAACCCCCGAGACGATGAGGCGTGTCGACGAATTCTGAACACCCCGGCAAGAGGTGTTGGCGCCAAGACTGAACTAAAAATCGCCCAGCTGGCCAGGTCGAAAGAGATTAGTTTCCAGCAAGCACTGTTGCATGTCTCAGAACTTGGCCTTGGGCCAAAACTCACTGATTCAATAAACGCTTTCACGACACTGATGAACCAGATGCGGGATCATTTGGAGATTGAATCACCCGCCAAGATTCTGGAGCAGGTGCTTAGCGGTTCTGGCTATAAGACTCAACTAGAAAACTCAAGAGACCCCCAAGATGAGGCAAGGGTAGAAAACCTGGATGCGCTAATCGGTCAGGTTTATGACTACCAGGCACAAAACCCGGATGGCTCGCTTAGTGATTTCCTAGCCGATGTGACACTAGCTAGCGCTCAAGACGAGTTGCAGGACGAGTCCGGTGCTGTCTCGCTTATGACGCTGCACACTGCCAAGGGGCTCGAGTACCCAGTTGTTTTCTTGATTGGGTTGGAGCAGGGAACCCTGCCTCACGTCAGAGCTTTTGAGGAACCCGGTGGGCTAAGTGAAGAGCGACGGCTTATGTATGTCGGGATGACAAGAGCCAAGCAGAAGCTTGTCCTCAGCTGCGCTTTGACGAGGACCCTATTTGGCTCTCAGTCTTCAATGATGGCAAGTAGTTTTTTGACCGATATCCCAGAAGAACTTATTGACACCGTTGGTGAACGCAGAAGTGCAGCATCTAAGCCGGTGAGCAGTTGGCAGGGAGCGATTACCTCACCCTCCCAGATTAGAGACAATGATGATCTGGAACTAGTTGCCGGTGATCGCTTGGAGCATGACAGCTTTGGTGAGGGAGAAGTGATCCAAGTTAGCGGAAACCCGCCAAGGCAAACTGCTGAGATCAGATTTGACAACGGTCAGGTGAAAAAACTGATGGTGAAAGTTGCACCCATCAGGGTCCTTAAATAGATTTTGAAATCCCCGCTAAGCT